>JAYVVJ010000087.1:0-3318 GCA_043787015.1 Candidatus Saccharimonadota bacterium
AATTGGCTAATGCCGTCTGTTTCTCTCCCTTAGGGTGAGTCCCCATTACGGGATTCCCTTACGGGAAAAACAGGCGGCTATTTACATTTTTGGGGGGATTATTGAGCACTGTTTGCGTGACATTAGCTTGTTAGTACAAGACGCCAGGGTAGTCGTAATTCCTGTATTCGACGCTGTGACTGCCCCGACCTTCTTGGTTATTATTTTTGTAACCGTATTCGCTTTTGCGGGATTAACCTTTGATCCAGCTAATACACAGACCTTGATTTTTGAAGCTTGGGTTGTTGAACTGCTTCCAACCATCGTGCTTACACTGATCTTTGGTAGTTGGTTGAACGGTTAGAGCTGGGCTAGCCGATACTTTGAAGGCTGGTAAGTAGCCCGTCCAACAGCCAGCATCGAGCCGGAATGTTCCGGTTCCAAGTTCGGGAGCACAATAGTTATTGGCTGTAATTGAATTGAGATAGGCGTCGTTGATTGAAGGTAGAGCCGAGCCGACTGATGGTGCCGGATTAGTGCCAACATTCAAAGAATCATAACCACAACCAGCCGTGGTTGTGGCACAGGCCGTCGCATACCCATACGGAGAAGCGCCATAGCCGGAAGTATTGTAAGCGGCGCTAATAATTACCTTATTTGGCAGAGTAACATTCTGACCAGTAAAATCGAAGCTGATTGGCACAGCCAGACCGTTATAGCATGTAGAATTTATAGCGTCGTACCACCTACCACCGGTGCAGTTGAGACTGTCGGTTGATGGGCGATAGGCAATATTAAAAGTCTGTGTCAGGGTTGCTACCAGCGTACCTGGTGAATTGTTAACATTAACATTGTATATATTAAGTGTTATCGGTTCTGAAAATGTTGAGCCTGGTGCTGTCACGCAGTCAGCCGTGCTCCAGCCGCCAGTTTGGCAACCCCAGCTACTCATCAAAACTGTCACCACGGGATTGTAACGATTAGTACCAGCAAACTGGATCTGACCACCAAACTCTGAAGTTTGAGTGGACTGAAAAGCCAGACTCACCACGTTCCCAGGTGTTGGTGACGGAATATTGTTATAGATTACCGAGCTACTGGCCAATACCGGGGCTAGACCGAACGCCAAGGCGACGACAGCGGCACTGATGCTCGCTACTAGACCAGTGACTATGGTTTTGGTTTTTGATTTCAGGTGCTTGACGCTATTGATGTTAGTATGTCCCATAAGAAACCCTCCTTATCCACCCATTACTGGATATAATTATACACCTCACTGCAAATCAAAAACACATGTCTGGTTACGGTAAGACTTGTGCAACTTTGGGCTGAACCATAGTAGCCATCAGAATAAACTAAAATGTCATTGATAAAACTTTTCGTCCTTTTGGACTCATCAGTATGAATACTCATTCATAGAAGTTTGAGATAGATTGTCGATTGGGTGGAGTCATTGCTGACTAACAACACTTACCGTGCAATCTATCTCTAGTTAACGAACTAAAATATGTTTGATCTAGTTGATCGCTCATGCCGACTCTAGTGAGTGACGATTGTTCCTAAAATAGGAATGTCTCGTCACTCACGTAGAGTGGTATGAGCTAGCGCCCTAATAGTTGTAAAATCACGCAAAAATGCGCAATTCAATCTACTGTATGTTTATCTGCAAACGTTTGCGCTTTTTTCTTGCAAGCACTAGTTTGCCTCTCTTGTAGCGTATTACACCTGATATCATCATATAAGCTGATACAGACGTAACTCCTAAAAGAATTGGCCAAACGGAATGAAAGAAAGAAGCTGCAACGCCAGTTCCAATTATGGAAGTTGATGCTGCGCTTGCTAGGGGTGGATGTTGCATGACTTACTCCTATCTTCGATTGTAGGTCTACCACTCACGGTTAGAGCAGAAGAAACTGACCCGGATACTATTTGCGTAGATGAGTTCACGATAGAACGCATAGACCTCGTTCACTACTAGAGTTGCGGTAAAAAATATTTGCCACTTGTCTAGATTATCGCCATCTTTAAGCTTGTAGAGCTGAATCGCAGAAGCTAATATTGGTAACAACAAGAACACTACTACCACTTGGATAGGGGCTCCGATTATTATCAGAATCAGATAAGCACTCACTATTAACAATCGCGCAAGAAGATTTAGCATCATCAAGCTGATTGTAAATATCTCTAAACGAGAATGCTTGCCGAAACGACGTAAGCGAATCTCGTCAATTGTTCCGCCATACCAACGTTGCCGTTGTTGCCATAGACCGCCTTTACCTCTTAATTTCAAAGGTACTTCGGACCAAGAAATCATATCTAGCGAAGCCTTCACCTGCCACCCGATATCTTTCAATTCGAGCGTTAAGCGGTAGTCTTCGACTAAACTATTAATGGCCCAAACTGCTGGTTTATCCTGCCTTGCAAGTAGCCTACCTAGGGATCCTTCATCTTTACGCTTACTGAAAATCTTAAGCGCATTTTTCGAAATCTTCCTAATCGACTTATTGCTAAGGTTACGCTGCCAAGGCTTTATATCTGCATTATTTAAAAGTTCCGTTTGAATCAAATTCAGGGCCGCGACTTCTCTTAGCGCATCCATTCGAAACAATACCGACACACCTGAAAGCACTCGAGCACTCTTATAGTTCTCGACAAACCATGTGCTAGCCAGATTGCGTTCGATATTTAGAACTTTCCACAGAAACCTTTGCCAGCGTGTGGCATTAGCCTTTGCGGGCAGGTTCCTGCAAGCAGTACATATACCACCAGTTTCTGGTTCTGCTTTGAACTGCGCAATACCTTCTTCAATTATGTGCTTGTCAACAATCGAGTCGCCATCCATTCCAAAAAGGAAATCTATGTCATCTCCTACCATTGTAAGTCCATAATTTAAGGCACCAGCTTTCTTGTACTTATTTTCAAGCATCACCGAGAGTTTAAGCTCATATCTGTTGGCGCTTTCGTATTCAGCAATAAGTCGCTGAACGATAGCCACAGTGCCATCTGTGCAATTATTCGCTATAACGTGCACGCACACAAAAGGGTACGTTTGGGCCATGAGCGAACGAATTGTATCTTCAATTGTTTCAGCTTCGTTACATACTGGAACTAGAGCGACCACTTTGTAGTGAGCGACGCTATCGGTATGCTTATGTTTAGTGCAAGGTACTACTTCTAGTACTGACATGATTCTCCGTAAATCTCTCGTAGGGTTCAGTTCCAGCAATTTGCTGACTGATCAAAACATATTTAGTTGTTAACGACCATTATTTGGAGTATTTATAACAATCCTATATAGGTTTGAAACATTTCTCACAAAATAACAAGACTATCATACAC
>JAYVVJ010000088.1:0-3294 GCA_043787015.1 Candidatus Saccharimonadota bacterium
GGCAACACATTTAAATATAGCTTAGCTGAAGCCAGCGGCTGGCGAACCTTAAGTTTGGCCATTGCCCTCTGAGCCAAACCTTGTTCAATACCCTGACGAATATCGGTCATAACATTAACTACAATTTCATTCACGTGACCTGCAGGCGGCCAGTCACAAAGGTGGACAGATTCGCCGCCAGTTAGTTTGCGGTACAATTCTTCGCTTAGGAACGGCGTCAAAGGCGCCATAATCAGGCTGAGCTGCGTCAAAACATAGTGCAGAGTCCGGTAGGCCTGCTGCTTATCGCTGCCACTGTCGCTTTTCCAGAAACGCTTGCGACTGCGGCGGACGTACCAGTTACTGGCGTCATCAATGAACGGCAAAATCGGCTTAAGAGCGTTAGGCATATCGTATGCCTGCAATTGCTTATCAACCTCAATGTTCAATTGATGTACGCGGCTAACAATCCATTGATCAAGCGGATTATCTAGCTCTTCCGACGGGTCGGATGGCAATTCTCCCTCCTTAAGTCCTGAATCCCAGCCATCGACGTCAGCATAAAGCGTAAAGAAGTCGTACATATTCCAAATCATACTAAGTTTGCGCGCAACATCAGCCACTTCCTTGTCCTGTAAAGCGACATCTTCGCCATTTAACACCGGTGAACTAAGTAATAGGAATCTCAGCGAGTCGGCACTGTATTGGTCCATTAATTCGTTCGGATCGGTGTAATTGCCGTAGCTTTTGCTCATCTTACGGCCATCATTGCCGGCTAAAGTGCCAGTTACGATGACATTCTTGAAAGTATTGGTGCCGAATAGTCCGACCGACACGCTATGTAAGTAATAGAACCAGGCCCTAACTTGTCCTACGTATTCAGCGATGAAATCACCTGGGAAATTAGCTTCAAACTTCTCGACATTTTCGAATGGATAATGGAATTGAGCGAACGGCATTGAACCAGCCTCAAACCAGCTGTCAAGCACTCTATCAATACGCTTGTATTCCACGCCATCGATAGTAAATTTGATGTCATCAACCCAAGGACGATGATAATCTTCTAGTTCAACTCCTGATAAATCCTTCAATTCTTGGTATGAACCGACGACTTTGATCAATTCCTTGCCGTCTTTATCTACTCCCTTCCAAACTGGCATAGCCGTCGCCCAGAAACGGTCACGGCTAAGGTTCCAATCTGGTGCTGTCTCAACTGTCTTGGCAAAGCGGCCGTGCTTTATGTGCTCTGGGAACCAATTAATATCGGCATTTTTCTCAAGCATAGTTTCACGCTGACCATTGATATCCATGAACCAACTCGGATGAGCGCGGTACATTAGACGAGTCGCGCAGCGATGACAATGCGGATAACTATGTCGGATATAATCAATTTTCCATACTACGCCGCGCTCTAGTAAAGTCTTAGCAATTTCTTTGTTAGTTTCCCAGATTTGCTTGGCTACCCATTCGCCGTTGGTGTAATTACCGTTATCATCGACATTCGAAACTATCGGGAAGTTCATTTTCTTGGCCAAGAAATAATCTTCCTCGCCATAAGCTGGAGCGATGTGAACTATGCCTGTGCCATCTTCGGTAGTGACATAATCGGCTGACCAAATCTTGTGTGCATTGTGACCTTGATCTTCAAATAATGGTTTGTAAGATTTACCGACTAGCTCTTCGCCGCTGAATGTTCTAATGACAGTGTGTGGCAAAATATTGTGTTTTTCATCTGTAAAAACTTTTTCTACAAGGTCGCTAGCTACGATATAGACTTCATCGCCTAGTTCAACTTCCGAATATTGAAGCTTAGAATTAACTGCTGAGCCAGTGTTGGCTGGCAAAGTCCAAGGCGTAGTTGTCCAAGCTAGAAGAAACACAGGTAGTTGGGGATTGGTAGTTGGGGATTGGTAGTTGGAAAGCTTGAGTTTTACATAGACTGAAGGGTCTGTAACGTCTTGGTATGAATTATCCATGGCCACTTCGGCTTTGCTAATCGGCGTCGAGTCACGAGTACAATAAAGCAGAAC
The DNA here is from genome assembly GCA_043787015.1 of Candidatus Saccharimonadota bacterium. GTDB lineage: Bacteria > Patescibacteriota > Saccharimonadia > Saccharimonadales > UBA4665 > JAYVVJ01. The sequence continues at coordinate 2,010 of JAYVVJ010000088.1, forward strand.
TTTTTCGCCTTCATAGATCTTATTCTCGTCATATAACTTCTTAAACGCCCACCAAACTGACTCCATGTACTTCTTGTCCATGGTCTTATAAGCGCCTTTGAAATCTACCCAACGACCGATTCGATCGATGGTATTCTCCCATTCATTACCGGTCTGGACCATATTTTCGCGGCAAGTGTTAATGTATTCCTCTAAGCTGATTTTGGTGCCAATATCGCGTTTATCAGTGATGCCAAGCTTCTTCTCGGTGAAGATTTCAGCTGGCAAACCATGACAATCCCAGCCCCAGACACGCTCGACGCGCTTGCCTTTCATAGTTTGATAGCGAGGAATAGCGTCTTTAACAATGCTAGATAACAGTGTGCCATGGTGAGGAACGCCCGTAATAAATGGCGGACCATCATAGAATACGTATGAATTTTCTTTAGGTCGCATCGAAACTGACTTCTCAAAAGTCTGATTCTGCTTCCAATAAAGGACTAGATCCTTCTCATATTCGATAGCTTTGCGCCGGGCGCCTTTTTGAAACTTCATCTTATCTTTCTACTTATTTGTAAATAAAAAACACCTCTGTTAGAATCCCGGATCCACTTTCTTAAGCGGAGGTACCATCCGGTTTCCTTTGAGATGTCTCAAAAGCACTTGGTTGTAGCTGTTACGGGGCTGGCCGGTGAGTTCTACTAACTACTTGTCAATCGTCGCTGCTGGCTTCTTGACCTGCGAAGCCTTGGCGAAGTAGGTTTATTCTCACTCCGTCCTCCTTAGCTTTAGCGGCGGAGGATTGCAGTTGATAGCTGCTAAAACGGATTACTTAAAATTATAGTCTAGTCTGATTAATCGGTAAAGCTAATAAAATTAAGCTCTGGTGTAGCCCATGACTTCATCGACGAGAGGCAATATGCCACCCTCCCAACTCTTTTGCATGAAACCATCGCCTTGAAGTACGAGGATAGCTGGGTACTGCACGATGCCATAAAGTTCGGCTACCCGCGCACCTTCTTGGCTATCAATATTAACTACTTCAAGCGTCTTACTGCCGCCGCTTCTAGCGTTGAATTCATGTACGAATTCATCAACGCTTCTAGCGTATTCGGAATTTGGTCTATAAAGCACAAGGGTTTTCATCACTTTAGAATCTTACCATAAGTTATGTGCTGAGCATTCGCTCAGCATCGATGGCGCTTCTTCCGACTGTGAACGGAGTCCTAATTAGTATATAGGGTAGAGGGTTTAGGATTCAGGGTTTAGTATGTCTACCGTTTGTATACCCTGTACCCTGACCGCT
>JAYVVJ010000089.1:0-3292 GCA_043787015.1 Candidatus Saccharimonadota bacterium
GTGATACGGAATTCCCCAGACGCGGTTTTGAGCAAGCGCATGAGAAGTCGTTTCTAGAACTACCCATTCTACGCCTTCCGATTTCATCTTTTTCAATCGGCTCATTAGTTCAGGCACACTGACAGTAGTCATAGTACTCGTTTGCGGTTTGATGTCGGTGCCGATGCCATAACCAACAGTCGTCATAAGGCCAACTTTGAAGCCGGCTTCGCATAGCATTCTCTCGATCAAAAATGATGTCGAAGTTTTGCCGCTAGTACCGGTAACTCCTATAACTTTCAGGTTTTTGGCCGGAAAACCATAAATGACATTGTAGAAAACTGCTTCGAATAAATGCCCGTAAGGTTCGACCTTGGCAAATAGACTAGTCGGGATTAACTTCTTAATGGTGCTTCGAAAAGACATGTCTCCAGTATACTGGAAGTAATGAAAATATTGGGAATTGAGACTAGTTGTGACGAGACAGCAGCCAGCGTTGTCGAAGAAGGACACTTACTTTTAAGTAATGTTGTCGCTTCGAGTATGGATTTGCATATTCAGTACGGCGGCGTCGTGCCAGAAATCGCTGCTCGAAGTCATATAGAATCGATTCTACCAGTAATAAAACAAGCTCTGAGTGATGCTGAATGTACTTGGGATGATATCGATGGCATCGCCGTAACCTATGGCGCCGGCCTAGGTGGAAGTTTATTAATAGGAGTTTTGACTGCTCGCACGCTTGCAATCGCTAAGAATAAACCGCTTTACGCTATTAATCACGTCGAAGGCCACGTCTATGCCAACTTCCTAACAGAAAGCCGAGTAACAGGATTTGAGATTGGCGATTTGAGATTGGCGATGTCTCCCAAATCTCAAATCACAAATCACAAATCCCCTGAAACTTACCGTCTAAGGTCTACGTCTCCTGTCTTTCCAATGTTGGCCATTATCGTATCTGGTGGTCATAGCCAATTAGTAATATTCCGAGATCACTTTGATTACACGCTACTTGGCCAGACTCAAGATGATGCTATCGGTGAAGCCTTCGATAAAGTAGCCAAAATACTAGGTCTGCCCTACCCTGGTGGTCCATCTGTTGCTAAAGCGGCTGAACTTGGTAACCCATTAGCCTTCAAACTGCCTAAAGCCAAGATGGGTAAGTACGATTTCTCGTTCAGTGGCCTAAAAACAGCCGTTTTGAGGTTGGCTCAAGCTCAAATTGGGGAAAGTTACGACTTCCCTTCTACCAAGCTGTCAGAGCGCTTAGAAGTGGCTCAGAAGAACGATATTGCAGCCAGCTTCCAACGCATAGCAATCGAGACGATTGTAGACAAGGCAGTTATCGCTTGTGAAGAATACGGAGCTAAAAGCGTTGTCATCGCTGGTGGCGTAGCTGCCAATCAAGAACTTAGACGGCAATTAACAGAGGCGATTGCCTTGCCTATCGAATATCCTGACATAAAGCTATGTACCGATAACGGGGCTATGATCGCTACTTTGGGCTGTTTCAAAGCCCTGCACAATCAACCTCAGGCCGACCCCTACACTTTGACCATTAATCCAAATCTATCAATGTGATTAGATTGTCCGATTTGAGATGTGTGATTTGAGATTAGCGATGCTTCTCTAATCTCAAATCCCAGATCTTTAAATCTTTGTGCAGTTTGTATTTTGTTCGTTTTCATGTGAAATGTTTATGTTTGTTCTAATCCTTACAGAGGTGATATTATAGGAAGTAGATGAGCTTACCGAAGATTTACGAACCAGGGCAGTACGAAAGCGATATTTATGCGCTCTGGGAGAGAAGTGGCGCTTTCACAGCAGACCCTACAAGTCACAAAGAACACTTCTCGATTAGTATGCCTCCGCCTAATGAAACCGGTACTCTAAGCCTCGGTCACGCTCTATTTATCACCTTACAAGACATCATGGCCAGACACGCTAGGGCAAGCGGTAAGGATGTTCTTTGGTTGCCTGGAACAGATCACGCCGCACTAGCTGTTAACGCTATTATCGAGAAGAAACTGGCTGAAGAGGGAACTGATAAACATAAGATTGGGCGTGAAGCTTTCTTGGATCGCACTCGTACTTTTGTAGGTGATAGCCGTAACACTATGCTTGGCCAGATGCGGGCAATGGGAGCTAGTGCAGACTGGACAAGATTACGCTATACGCTCGACGATACTCTTAATCGAACTGTTAACGAAGTATTCGTCAAAATGTACAATGACGGTCTTATTTATAGGGGTCATCGCATAGTCAATTGGGATCCAAATCTTGAAACAACTGTGTCGGATGATGAGGTGGTTTATCAGGAAGAGACATCAGCTTTCTATACCTTGCAGTATGGGCCATTTCAAATAAGCACTGCACGTCCAGAAACTAAGTTTGGCGATAAGTACGTCGTCATGCACCCTAAAGACAAGCGATACGCCAAGTACAAGCATGGCGATACCTTCGAGGCTGAATGGATAAACGGCCCCGTAACAGCTACTGTCATCAAGGACGAAGCAGCCAATCCAGACTTCGGTACCGGTGTTATGACTATTACACCTTGGCACGATCACACTGACTTTGATATTGCTGAAAGACATGAGCTTGAGAAACAGCAAATTATCGATTTTCACGGGAAACTTTTGCCGATTGCTGGTGAGTTTGCTGGTCTAGATATTCAAGCTGCTAGGCCTAAAATTATCGATAAACTAAAAGATAAAGGCCTTCTTGTATCTGTTGACGATAATTATGTTCACAATGTCGCCATCAATGACCGAGGTAAGGGAATTATCGAACCACAGATCAGATTACAGTGGTTCATTGATGTTAATAAGGCGGCTGTCGACTGGAAAGGCAAGAAGCATAGCCTTAAAGAGGTGATGCAGTCCGTTATCAACGACGGCGATATCGACATACTGCCTGAACGCTTTGAAAAGACTTATTTTCACTGGATTGATAACCTTCGCGACTGGTGTATTAGCCGACAAATCTGGTGGGGTCACCGCATACCGGTTTGGTACAGACTTCACACTGATGGCCGAATGGACACATACGTAGGAGTTCAGCCTCCAACCGACCAGTCAGAAGGCTGGAATGAATGGGAGCAAGATCCTGACACATTGGACACATGGTTTAGCTCGGCATTGTGGACTTGGAGCACCTTAATCGATCCTACTTTAGCTCAAGATTACAACCTTACTCTGTCGGACCTACTAGCTAAGAGTCCAGACTACAAAGCCTACCATCCGACTTCTGTTATGGAGACTGGTTGGGACATACTTTTCTTCTGGGTCGCACGCATGATTTTAGCGACAACTTA
>JAYVVJ010000090.1:0-3287 GCA_043787015.1 Candidatus Saccharimonadota bacterium
TTTTTCTGCCACATGAATACTTTCTGCCCATTCTTACGTACTTCTACTAACTGTTCAGAACATAAACCTTCAAAATAATTCTGATCATATTCTGGAAAATGACAATAGCCTGATGGATCTTTACCTTCAATAGGAACGTTCATTTTTAACCATGAATACAATTCAGACTTAAGAAGGTTAACCCCTAAGTTCCAAATTCTTGTAGCATTGGGTATACGTTGACCATTATGATTTAGTTCTACTTCTGTTGGTTTACCAAATATCATTTGTAGTTTATCGCTACCTTTAATACCACGTACACGATTAACGTCATGGCTTCTTAACCAATTATAAACGTGTTGTGTATTAAATCCTGTATCAACACAAGTCATTAATATTTTTAATTCACGACCATCTTCTGTAATCCAATTTTCATTTACAACCTTGTCCAGTAAATCCCAAGGTTCCTTAGTTGATGTTTGTCCTGATAGTACACGATAATCAATAGACCATGATTGTTTATCTGAACCCCATCCTACAATCTCTAATTCTAATCTGTTACCTTGAACGTCAACACCTGCCGTTAAAAATAAAACATCTTTAGATACAGTGTTGATATTATATTTTTCTCTACGTTCATACAATCTCATGTGATCAGGTGAATCAGCTTTTAGTTTATATGTTTCTGCTAATTGAGTATTATAAAATGTTTTTAATTTTTCACTGTTATCTTTAGCATCTAAATATTTTTTTACTAAAAGACTTAATGGGTTCCAAGGACTAGCTAACTTACTTACTTTAAAACTAGCATGACCTTTAAATTCTTTTTTGGCTATGTACATACCATTGGTGATAGCAGTCATTCTATCAATCTCATTCCATAAAGCATTACAATGTGAACATTCATAGTAGGTGGTATTATCTATATCTGATTCATCGTAACGTACTTGTTCAAATACAAGATCTTCATACTTGTTACAATGTGGACACTTACCATGATAGGAACGTTGATCACCAGCTTCATATTCTTCTGCTATTCTACTAGCACCTTCAATAGTAGGTGAACACGCTCTAATGTTTAAGCTGTTCCAAAAAGTATCAGTACGTTCTTCAATAAGTTTTATTGGATCACCTTCTTTACCAGATGATGCAGGGTACTTGTCTATTTCATCAGATAAAGTTACACGTACAGGTCTTGAGGCTAGTTCAGATGGTGAACCAGAACTAACAATGTTAAGTTGACCACCTGGAAAGGTTTTATTATAAATAGTGTTGTCTGAATCGTTTTTACCTTTTACAAATACAGCTTGTGATAATACTGGTGTATCCCTAACCATTTTATCAAAACGTTCTTTAGACCATGTTTCAGAAATACCTTTAGTAGGTTGCATGACAATCATTGGACTTGGATCTTGATGAATAAAGTAACCTACCACGTTATTAATAAATTCAGTCTTCATTAATTGGGTACAGGTCATTAAAGTTATTTTTCTACAACGTGGGTTAGTAACTTCCATCATTGGACCACGTGCAGGTTCAACTGTTGAAGTCTTCCATTTACCAGGAACGCTAGAAGATTCTGGTGAAAGATACCTGTAAGTATCTGCCCATTCTACAACGTTAAGAATCGGTGGTGGTGTTAGGATCTTTTTCCTTGTCACCATCAATGCTTTTTGTAGTGGATGTAATTCTTTTTTCATTTTCTAATTTCTCGACTTCTTTACAATGTTTGTCATATACGCTATCAGTAATAAGTTCATTTAGAATTTCATTTATTTCTTTAGTCATGAGTTCATTAATTATCATTGGATCGGACTGCATTGATAACAGCTTACTAAGGCGTGATGGTAAAGATTTAATTTGTGCTTTAACAAATGTATATTCTTTTTCTACCATTTTAACAACGTCTTCGATATCAACTAGCTTACCAATTCTAACGTCATTTTCCATTCTGATTTTATGGAGTTTCTCTTTTTCGATATCGTGGGTTACAAGTTCAATTTTCTTTTGTATACCCTTGTGCGATTCGGCAGCAAATAAAACAGGTAAAGCTTCATGTGTATCATAGATTTTAGCTCTACCATTTTCTTCATAAGGCTTCATAGTCTCTAGCCTTTTTGAAATTGTAGCTCTATCTCTACCTGTTAATTGGGATAGCTGATTAATGGATAAGTAACGTAGTTTCATATAGAACCTAATCTAACGCATATTGCAATTTGTGTAAACTATTATTTTTATTAGCCTGTTAGTTAATCCGGTTTATTTCATATTTGAATACCTTATATTACAATTCAGCATACTATAAGAATTACTTATAGAAGTCTCGTGTTAGTACGTGTTCTAGTTATGGGATTTTGAATTATTTAATGATTTGAGACACTTATATTGTATATGGAGTATCGTATTGTGGCGCATAAATGGCACATTGTGAGGCAGATTTGATATTATTCAATGATTACAAGCTGTTGAAAGGTTGAAAAAATGTATCAAATATAGACCTATTTTGCGAGTTCCACCATAGGGCCCTCGGGCGTGTGCCTGTCGGCGTTCGAGTTCGGCCGGCGCATCGCGTTCGAGGATGTGCCGACGGCCGGCGCCTTCATGGTGTTCGACCGTTCGCGCGACATGTTCGACGTGGCGCGCAATTTCGCGCATTTTTTCGCGCACGAAAGTTGCGGCTTCTGCACGCCATGCCGCGTTGGCACCGAGCTGGTGGTGCGGCGCATGGACAAGCTGGCGAATGCATCACGCGTGGGGGGCCGCGGCTCCGGGCACGACATCGACGTGCTGATCGAGCTCGACAAGTTGATGCACACCGCCACGCATTGCGGTCTGGGCGCATCGGCATGCAACCCGTTGCGCGACACGATCGCCAAGTTCCGCCCGGCCTACGAGCGCCATCTGCAATCGCTGCATTTCGAGCCGGGCTTCGACCTCGATGCCGAACTCTCGATCGCGCGACGCATGACGGGCCGCAACGACCCCGGCGCGTATCTGGAGAAGAGTGGATGAGCGCGCCGGGCCGCCCCAAGCGCCATACCGCAGCGCGCAGCGCGAAGGTCGCCGGATGAGCGCGCCGGGCCGTTCCCAAGGCGAATACCGCAGTGCGCAGCGCGGAGGTTGCCTGATGACCACGCCTGCCGACGCAGCGCCGGCCACGTTTTCGCTCGACGGCGAGGACGTGCCGTTCGCATCCGAGGAGACGATCATCCAGGCCGCCACCCGCGCCGGCCACTACATCCCGCACCTGTGCTGGCACCCCGACTTCCATCCGAACGGCTCGTGCCGGCTGTGCATCGTGAAGGTCG
>JAYVVJ010000091.1:0-3259 GCA_043787015.1 Candidatus Saccharimonadota bacterium
AAACAGCACTACGTCAGTCATTAGGTACACCCAGAAACCGAAGGCAGTCTTATTATCTGACGCTTCTTCACGGCTAACGATTTGGGATTTGATGGCTACGGTATCGTCGTTCATGCGAAACGCTCCTTAGCCTTCATATCTAATTTTTCGATTTGGCTAGCCGAAATTTCATACTCAGTATTATCGTCAGTTGTGCGAATAATTATGAAACTAATGACTGCGAGTAATGCTACGATTGTTAGCCACCATATGTGCCAAACGATAGAGAAACCAAACAGGAAGGCAGCGCCGGCAATCATTATTGGCCAATAGCTGTTTTTCGGAACGCTGAAAGCTTCATAAATTGGCTGCTGGGACTTAGGGCTATGTTTCATAGCCCAAAAAGCATCGCGTTTCTCGACAACCGGCAAAACCGCGAAATTATAAAATGGAGCTGGAGATGAAGTTGACCATTCCAAAGTTCGACCATTCCACGGATCGCCGCTAGTATCAAGATTCTTGTGTCTTTGTAGATAACTAACTATTACCTGTAGTACAAGCAAGACGGTTCCAAGCATAATTATCAGCACACCGACTCCAGCGACTATGAACAGCCCCTGCCAACCAAGTGATGCATCATAGTGATCCATGCGACGCGTAGCGCCCATAATTCCTAGAATATAAAGTGGCACGAATGCTAGGACAAATCCAACTAACCAACACCAGAAAGTGTACTTCCCGAGGCGCTCATTAAGCTTGAATCCGAACATCTTCGGGAACCAATAAGTCAGACCGGCGAAATAACCGAAGACTACGCCGCCAATGATCATATTGTGGAAATGAGCCACTAAAAATAGACTGTTATGTAGCTGGAAATCGATGGCTGGCACGGACATCATTACGCCTGTCACGCCGCCGATTGTGAACGTAACTACGAAGCCGAGGAACCACATCATTGGCACACTAAGTTTGATACGGCCACGGTACATGGTGAATAGCCAGTTAAATACTTTGACGCCAGTTGGAATCGCAATAATCATCGTCATAATTCCGAAAAAGGCATTTACATTTGGACCCGCTCCCATTGTGAAAAAGTGGTGCAACCAGACGCTAAACGACAGGAAGGTAATGGCCATCAGAGCCCAGACCATGGATGTGTAGCCGAACAATCTTTTGCGCGAGTAAGTAGCCACAATTTCTGAGAAAATTCCGAAAGCTGGCAATATCAAGATATAGACTTCGGGGTGTCCCCAAGCCCAAATCAAATTGACGTACATCATGGCATTACCGCCTTCTCCAGCCGTAAAGAAATGCATACCTAGCGATCTATCTAGCGCCAACATTGTCAAAGTTGCCGTCAAAATTGGAAAGGCGAAAATTACTAAGATCATTGAGCCAAGTACACTCCAGGAGAAAAGCGGCATCATCATCATTTTCATTCCCGGAGCCCGCATTTTTAATATTGTTACCAGGAAGTTTACTCCTGATAATAGACTGCCTACACCAGCAACCTGTAAGCTCCATATCCAGTAATCAACACCAACTCCCGGGCTATAAGCTAACCCTGATAACGGAGGATAGGCCAGCCAGCCAGCGGCCGAAAATTCACCTATAATCAAAGGTGCGTTAATCAATAATGCTCCAGCCGCAAAAAGCCAAAAACTTACTGCATTCAAGAATGGAAATGCCACATCACGGGCACCGATTTGAAGCGGCACAATCAAATTAATAATTCCGAACATCAGCCCCATGGCAACGAAGAAGATCATCAATGTGCCGTGAGCTGAGAATATTTGTTGGAAATGATCCGAAGACATTATCCCATTAGATGTTCCTACAGAAGTAGCCTGTTGAATTCGCATCAACATAGCATCTACTCCGCCTCGTAGTAGCATCAAAACAGCTAACAATATATACATTACGCCGATGCGTTTAGGGTCGACGCTCGTCAGCCATTCTCGCCACAGCCATTTCCATTTCTTAAAGTAAAATAAAAGTCCTACGGCGACTATACCGCCCAAAATAATACTGTATCCAGCTCCAGCCATTAAAGGATCTGTAGGCATTTGATCAACGCTCAGTTTGCCTAAGAGATTTGCGAAAATCATATTAGTAAGCCGCCTTGTTGGTTAACTCATAGAGTGGATTGGCAGTCATGGGAGAATAACCGGGCATCATATATTTCATCACAACCCTATCATACAGTCCGCTATCATTCATCGCATAGAAGGCTAATTTTTTGTAATTGCTGGGCACTGCCAAAAGGTCATATTCCGACTGGGTGAATGTAGTGTTTAGACGCCTTGTCGAGGCCGCCCAATCATCGAACTCGGCTCTCGATGTAGCGCGAGTCGTGAAAGTCATGTTAGAAAATCCGGCCCCACTTAAATTGGCTGAAGAACCTCGGAAGCTGCCTGCCTCATTGGCTATTAGATTGAGATGCGTCGACATGCCTGGCATGGCATATATCTGCCCACCGAGCGAAGGGATCCAAAATGAATTCATCGGTGCATCAGCCGTTATTTCAAAATTAATTGGCGTATCGGTCGGAATCTGCAGGAAATTTACGCTAGCAATCTGCTGCTCAGGATAAATAAATAACCATTTCCACTGCAAAGCCACAACTTGAATCTTGATTGTCTTATTAGATGAAGAAATAGCTCGAGCCGGATCTAGCTGATGACTACTATTCCAAGTGATGACCGACAGAATTACTATCAAAATCGCAGGTATTCCCCACCAAATTGTTTCGATCAAGCGATTATGATCCCAGTCTGGAGTGTATTTAGCTTTTAAGTTAGTTTCGCGATATTTAAGAGTAATGAATAGTGTCAGAACGAAAACCGGAATAACCACGAACAGGCTAAGGAATAGTGCTTGAAACATGATGTTACGTTGACTAATACCGATAGCACCCGTCGGATTGAAGACTGGGAAGTTAGCATTCTGGAAATAATGATCAATTAATAGCACAGTCGAAATTAACACGATTCCGCTAGCCACTAATTTGTTAGTTTTAGTCATTTTCCCCTAAACGCAAGATACGTTATGCTTCCCTCTAATGCTTCTACTATAACACCTGTCATCAAAGCCTTCCACTCTAGTTTGAGCTGTCATTCCCGGCTTGACTGGGAATCCAGAAAAAACATATTGTGGCCCAAGGATAGATCAGTCGCTTCGCTCCTTACATCCGCTTCTTCGTTACTCCCCGGCTTTCGTGCCGAAGGCCGGGTGCGTGTGACCCTGCTACGACGTACCGCCTTCGGCAGTTCTAGTCGCT
>JAYVVJ010000092.1:0-3242 GCA_043787015.1 Candidatus Saccharimonadota bacterium
AATTTTCCTTGAGGATAAATTCGATAATCGACTGCGATAGTGCCAAGTCCTGGGTATTTTAATGCAATGATTTGCTTTTGCTGCTCAGCATTAAGTTTCTTGGCCATCACTACGTAGCGCGTATTTTTTGTGCTCAATTTGGAAATCAAAGAATTGATATCTCCACCGATGATGGGGACGAGTTTTGCTGCTACTTGATCAACATTTTTGATATAAACCGGATCGGCATACAAGGTATATAGTTCTTGATTCAAAACGATAGGAAGTAGCGAATCACCATTATGAATTTGAATTGTGCCTCTTGTTGCAGGAATTTCGTACTGCTTCAATTGGTCACTCAGTGCGGCGTTCTTATAATAGTCATATTTTATAATCTGCACGTAAAAAAGTCTGACTGTAAAAATAATTACTACCAAAACCAAAAAAGCATACCAGATTCGTATGCGCTGCGATGGACTATATGATGTGTTTGTATTTGGCATAATAGGGTATAGGTGTCAGGGGTTAGGGTTTATTTAGTGTTTAGTTATACTATACCCTCAACGCTATGCCCCACCCCCTAATTCTGTACTGTGTCGCTTGGAGCAATCGATACAAGGTTCTTGGCCACTGAACTGTCTTGAACTCGAGATAACGATTGAAGACGAGCAGAAGCTACAGCTAGATCATCGTGCTGATTTCTCAATTGAGTATGCTGTTTTTGCAGACTATTTATATGATAGCCGTAGGCATTAGTTTTAGTTACTTGAGTTAAATATAAGAGTCCAAGTAAACAAGCTAACACAATTAGTATAATGGTATTACTGATTGGCCCGAAGGTCCGCGCGTGAACGTTGAATCTGATAGAATTCTGATTACGTCCAGAATAACGCGTACGATTCAGAGCTAGTGAGGATGAGTATGTCATATTTGTTTTTTTGTTTTTGGCCCTAGCTCTGAATTACTTCAGAGCTAGGAGTCCTGTCGCATTTAGATCACTTTGACGTGAACTTTGTATGCACGGGAGCTGCTTTTAACCTGGATAGGCATGAGCATCCCCTTTCTTTATTTTTATTTTCGCTGCGGCACGTAATTTTGCACTACGAGCTCGCGGATTATGAACGATTTCATTAGGGGTAGCCGTAACTGGACTTTTGGTCAGAAGCGTAAATTCGGCATCATATCGATCGCCGCTAACTTCTGCCATTGCCCTTTTAACTAGTCTATCTTCCAAACTATGGAAGCTTATAACGACTAGTCTACCGCCTGGAGCCAATAACTCTTGCCATAGAGGCAAAGCTGTTTGAAGCTGCCCGAGTTCATCGTTAACTGCGATCCTCAGCGCCTGAAAGGACCGAGTCGCTGGATGAACCCGACTGTAGCCCGGCCAAGCCGCCTCCGCAATCGCTGCCAGCTGATCAGTAGTATCTACTGGTCTAGCCTGCACAATAGCCTTAGCAATCTGTTTGGCCTTTGGTTCTTCACCGTAATCAACAAGAAGCTTAGCAATATCTGCCTCGCTATATTTGTTTACGATGTATTTAGCGGTAAGTTCTTGGCTTTGATCCATTCGCATATCGAGATCGCCCGATTCACGAATAGAAAAACCACGGTTACCCACGTTAAGGTGCGGTGACGATACGCCCAAATCAGCCATTATAAGATCAAAATGTCGACCTGCCTGAGACAATTCTTGGCTTGCGCTTAAGAAATCGCTCTGTTTAAGCACAACATCGGTATCGTCAAAAACCTTGTGTAGTTCATCAATCGCATTGATATCGCGGTCAACTAGTACGCTGTCTTGATAATTCCCGGAAGCAGCCAATACTTCTGATGCGTGCCCACCGTAACCTGCCGTCAGATCGAGATATGAATCTCCTTCTTTAGGATCAAGATACTGTAGAACTTCGCTTAGTAGTACCGGAACGTGCTTTTGATTTGTATTTTGGTGTTTGTTTTGGTGCATCTTTGCTTGTTTTTGTTTTGCAAGGTCACCTACTCAGCAGCCAGCTGTTTGTTTTTCTGTAGTTTTTGTTTTTGTTGACGAGGCTTCAGTGAAAATTTCAAATTGGCCAAGTCGAGTTTGAGAGACTTATGTGTGAGGTGGAGTTTTGGGAGGTGTTTTTGAGAAAGGTGCGAGTTTTTTATAGTGGTTGCCTATCTAGTTCCACTTGTTGGCTGCCGAATAGTTAACCTCGAAACTTATATGAGACACCCATGAATGGGTTTCTCATCGGAGTTTTCGGAATAAATCCGAATCCAGCAAGCTGGAACACTCCTGCTCTTCCCGGTCAGTGACCATGAAAAGCATTTGTTAGTATTCTATCCGTGTTTGTTTTTGATTTTTAATGAACGATTCTGATGCTTACTTGGCTAATGCCTGTAAGCGCCAGTACTTGCCGACTCGTACGGCGACGACGTCCCGCGAAATACCCGCGTAATCTAGAAGGTGCTTCTCTAGGCTGAATCGACCTTGTTTGGCGTCGATATCGCTTTCGTTCTTACCTGTCCGGAATTGGACATTTAGATCTGCAGTCGCTTCATCAAGGATATTACCCTTTAGAAGCGGCTCGACCTCTTCGATCCATACCGATTTTGGGTATAGATGAAGGTATTGTTTGAAGCCTCTAGTTACTACTACTCCGCTAGCAAACTCGGCACGCAATTCAGTCGGTATGGTTAACCGTCTCTTGTCGTCGAGTTTCCTTTCGAAGTAATCCAACTTATGACTCCCTGTTAATTAGTGGTTTGATTTTTGTTTTCATGGATCTTGTCTGGTGACCCACGATTACCCACTGCCATGAGTGTACTACCCACAATCACCCACTACAAGTATCAAATATATAAATAGTGGTGTTTCTGACACCACTTATCCACAGAATTCACAGAGGTAACAAAAAAGCCCACATCTAGTGTGGGCTTCCTATGCGCTTACGCTATATTTTAGACTAATCGTCTTTGTGGTGGGTTAAGCTGATCTAATGGAATGATCACTACATCACCAGGGTTGATATCGCCATCTAATTGACCGAATATCTCTTGAGCAACTACTCCAACATCTTTAGCGCGCATATTTCGAGCTATAGCAAAAGGATCTTCCCCATCGAAGTCGGTAATCGTTCTTTTATAGACATTGGTTGGTTCTATACCCTGTTCTTCATATAACATAGACAAATCTTTTTGACTATAATGCTCTAATTGTTTGGCTGTGTGCTCTTTAGCTTCATTAATATTATTGTAATAATTTATGCCAAGCGCTGATA
>JAYVVJ010000093.1:0-3238 GCA_043787015.1 Candidatus Saccharimonadota bacterium
AACACCGCCAATGGTTACAGCGCCCTTGTATCCAACACCACCGGCGCCCAAAACACCGCTCTAGGATACAACTCAGGCTCCAACCTAACCACTGGCTCTAACAATCTAGCCCTAGGCTATAACACAGTCTTCGCTTCTGCCACAGGCAGTAACCAACTCCAAATAGGAGCTGGTATATCCGGTGATCTAGCCCTAGGTACATTAGCTGTTAAGACTATCACCAACTCCACCTCCGCCTTCCAAGTCCAGAACGCTGCTGGTACTAATGTATTCAATGTCGATACCACCAATGGCCGAGTCGGCATTGGCACGGCTTCTCCATCCGAGAAGCTAGACGTAGCAGGCAACATCAACATCTCATCAGGCTCAGCCTATATGTACAATGGTATAAACGTTATAACTGCCCAAACATCCCTAAATAACTACTTCTTCGGCCCATCAGGCAACTTTACGATGACTGGCTCCGACAACACCGCCACTGGCACCTCCGCTCTCCAGGCCAACACCACCGGCTACCAAAACACCGCTAATGGCGCCAACGCCCTTCAACTCAACACTACCGGCTACCAAAACACCGCCACTGGCTACTACGCCCTCCGAAACAACACCACCGGCTTCCAAAACACCGCCACTGGCACCTCCGCTCTCCAGGCCAACACCACCGGCTACTACAACACCGCCAATGGCTACTACGCCCTCCGAGCCAACACCACCGGCTCCCAAAACACCGCCAATGGCTACTACGCCCTCCAAGCCAACACCACCGGCTACAACAACACCGCCAATGGCTACTACGCCCTCCAAAACAACACCACCGGCTACAACAACATCGCTATCGGCGATCAAGCTCTTCAAGCTTCTACAAATGCTCAATACACCATAGCGATTGGTAGCCAGGCTCTTGCCAGTAACACGACAGGTCAGGGCAATACGGCTTTAGGCGCTGTTGCCCTACAAAGTAACAATACTGGCGGAAGCAACACAGCTATCGGTTACAGCGCTCTACGCAACCTCAAAACCCTAACCGGCACCATCTCTGCCACAGTCACTAACGCTGGTAACGCTCAGTTCACTAGTGCATCTACTAATGGTCTAGTAGCTGGTGCGACTATCACCATCTCCAGCACTACTAGCTACAACGGTAGTAGAACAATCCTAACTGTCGATTCTGGCACGACCTTCACCATTAGCACTGCCTACTCTACAGCTGATGCGACTGGATCTTGGACTACCGCAAGCCCTGACGGTAATACTGCCTTAGGCTATCAGGCTGGTGTTGGCTTTAATAGTGGATATGCCGCTTCAGGCAATAGTCTGTTCGGCTATACTTCCGGAGGAGCGTTACAAACAGGCGGTAACAATAATACATTACTAGGGTACAATTCGGGACCAGGTCTTACCACGGGTACTAATAACGTAGTTATTGGTTACAACTCCGGAAATGGCTTAGTCACTGGATCTTATAATATAGGAATTGGCGCAAACGTAGCTTTCGCTAGCGGTGTAGCTTCTAACCAGTTACAAATCGGGGCAGGGATATCTGGCGATCTAGCACTAGGTACATTAGTTGTTAAGACGGTCACTAACTCTACGACTGGTTTCCAAGTCCAGAACGCCTCTGGAGTGGCAGTGCTTACTACTGACACCGTCAATAAACGAGTCGGCATCGGCATCGCTACACCGTCCGCATCTTTAGAGGTGAATAACACCGCTATACCAACCGGCCCTGAACTAATAACTAACGGCACCTTTACAGGCGGCACAACTGGCTGGACTCTAGACGCTGATGTAGCATATGGAACTAACAATATAGTTAGCACTAATGCTACTGATAGCCCAGGATTATCCACAACCTTCAATAGTGTAGCCGGTAACACTTACCTACTAACTTTCAATGTCTCATCCGCTAATGCCGCGATGTACTACTCCTTTAGTAACAATAACGATTCTGAAACTTTCAAACTTTTTTTTAACGGCCAAGCAACCATCGCCTTCGAAGCTACCTACACTGGCACAGACACCATACGCTTCGATGACTGGAACTACATTTTTGGCGATACCTGGACACTAGACGACGTCTCTATTAAACAAACAGCAACCATAACCCCAGCCCTAAAGGTCGTGGGCTATGACGGCAGTACTTGGTTATCTCTAGGCGGAGACATCCGAAACAACACCGCATTAGGCGAGGGAACATTACAGAATAATACAACCGGCTACAGCAACACCGCTTACGGATCGATGGCTTTGAATCAGAACACTACCGGCACCTGGAACACCGCCACTGGAGTTAGTGCCCTTCAATCCAACACAACCGGCGGCACCAACACCGCCACTGGCATCTATGCCCTGCAATACAACACTACTGGCAGCTGGAACACCGCCACTGGCGTTGAAGCCCTCCTGTTAAACACCACCGGCGACAGAAACACCGCCACTGGCTTTGCCGCCCTCCGATTCAACACCACAGGCTCCTTTAACACCGCTTATGGCCGGTCTGCTCTTAGTAATACCACCGGCAGCAACAACACCGCTCTAGGCAGTGCTGCAGGCTCCAACCTAACCACCGGCTCAAACAACCTTGCCCTAGGCTCTGGTGTACAATTCGCTTCTGCTACTGCCAGCAACCAACTCCAAATAGGTGCTGGCATATCTGGTGATCTAGCCCTAGGCACACTAGCTGTTAAGACCGTTACTAATACCGAAGCTATACTAGACGCCGCCTCAGTAGATACATTAGGAGGAACCCAGGCCTTCAACACAGCCAACTGGACAAGCACCAACTGGACGACAGCCGCTAACTCTTCCACTCACGTCACAAGCAACACCTCAGCCCTAACAAACACTGGCTTCACCCCAACTAGTGGTGTGACTTACCAAGTCAGTTACACCTACAGTCTATGTACTGCCGCTAACACACTAGGTATTACTTTTGCAGGCGTTACTCTAGAATCTACCACCAGCTGTGTTGGCACAAACACTAAAGTAATTACAGCTGTCAGTACCGCTAATCTAGTATTTACCCCTAACTCTACTTACATCGGTGTAGTCAGTGGTGTTAAGATCCAAGCCATAAGTACTCAAGGTATCGCTGCACTAACAGTCAAGAACAGCTCAGACACAGCTACACTTGAAGTAAGAAGCTCAGGTGCAACAACCAACACCTTCATCGGACTTAACTCAGGTAAGAATAATACCAGCACTGGCACAAGGAATACTGCTCTAGGTACTAACGCCC
>JAYVVJ010000094.1:0-3226 GCA_043787015.1 Candidatus Saccharimonadota bacterium
CCAGACTGTACGACATCACCAATTTTAGCTCCAGAGCAAGCTACCGAATGACCACCAGCACCATACAGCTGCTGACTAATTAACAGTGGGTATGAATTAATTGATAAATGGCAATCGTTGTTCGTAGAATCTGTTCCAACAATGTAGTTGAAGGCTCCTTCGCCAGAAGTGTATGAATCACCGATCGCCAAGTATTCGATAAGAGATTTAATATCTTCATTTGGTGAAAGTTCATAAATTTCTGAAATACCATTATGATCGGCGACAAAACTAACAATCCCGGAATTAATGAATCTTAAATGCCTAACTGAAGTTAATCCTGATATATTCGATTCGATGTATGGCCAGTAATCGTAATGCTGACAATCTAAAAACGGTGTTGATGAGCTGTATTGACAACTATTTAGGTCATACAGTTTGAAGGACTTGTCGATGTTATTTTCGATAGCAACGTATCTACCATCTTTACTGACAGCTACTTGTGATCTAAGAAGCGCTGGACTTCCAGACATCCCAAATGAATGTGCGAAATAGGTTTTGTTCAAAGTAGCTAGATTTATTCTGACAAATGAGCCACTCAAATTCTCTACAACTAACCAGCTTCCACCAGATGAAAACGCCATAGTTTGAGGATTTATGACCATCATTGACGAATTATTTTCTCTGAACATAAAATCTGGCGGCGTTATTAATTTTTTGGCAGTTAATTGAGCAAACAAATTTCTGCTATCTTCAAGATTAGCTAATAGATTTCGATATAGTCCAAGGTATGATCCCGCGGTCAGAGCAGGGGTTAGCGAAAGAGCGTCAAGACTGCCCGGCCATGGAGTAATAACTTGATGGGAAATATAAGTATTTATCGGCAATGCTTCATCTGTAGAATTGAATATTATTAACTCATCGTCTGGTTCGAATAAGCCGTAGGCTGTTTGCATAAAACATCCCTGCCGCATGTCACTGAAATTCACTTGCCTGTAACTGATGTGAACGCAGTCCAAATTTGTTTGAAAATTAGGTTGTTCCAATACGTTTGGAGCCGGCCCTACGAGTTTAATTGCTATTGTTAGTGGGTTAGCCCAACGCGGCGATCCGCTACTATTATTATCGACTAAAGCGCTAGCCAATATTCCTCCCGACAATAGCAAAAGTGTCACCGTGATAGCCATCAACGATATTCGTAAATATCCCAATAGCTGAGTCTTTTTCATGATTGGAATATCCCCTAGTTAATACTTGCCCGCAAGCATAAGCGACCAGAAAATTGCTAAAATTAAGAGTTAATTAATAATTGAATAATAAGGCGCTGTTATAATGTACTCATGAATCAAGATAGTATATTTTCGAAGATTGTCAGGGGTGAGATAGCTTGCCACAAGGTTTATGAGGATGAATTGACTATGGCTTTTCTCGATATTCATCCAGTTCAGCCCGGCCACACTCTAGTTATTCCAAAAAAACAATTCGAATTCGTTTGGGATATGGACGAAGTCACCTTTCAAGCTGTAATGGCCACGACTCGCAAAGTCGCCCAGCGCCTCAAAGAAGTTATCGGAACTCCTTATATCGGCGAGGAAGTTGTCGGCGTCGATGTGCCACATGCTCACATACACCTAATTCCCTTCTCAACTAGCGAAGAATTTCGTCGAATTCCAGACATGAACGCCGAGCCTGACCATGCAGTTTTGGCTGATCTTGCAGCAAAAATTGCTTTCTAAGCTACAATAGTAACGATGAACAACCTACTTTACTCCTTATATTTTGGCCTTGGCGTCGCCGCTTTAGTTTATAGTCGTTTTGGTCGCCGCATCGGTTACGGAAATACAAAAAATGTTTGGTATATTGTGCTTGCCTCTCTGTTAATGTCGATGTTTTTTGCTTATTCCTTCCTCTCCTGGGTGATTAATTTTAAGTAGCCTTCACCAAGATCATTTATCATTTTGCATTTGGCATTTATCAAATTAATTACCATTTGTTATTTGTCATTACCGCCTTTCTTGTCATCCCGGCGAAAGCTGGGATCTCCTTTCAGATTACGCAGTACTCAGATTCTAGGAAGATTCCAGCTTTCGCTGGAATGACATCACATGTCTGATAAATGTAAATTTTAGAAATAATTGAGAACTAGTAAATAGAAAATCTGCAAATAACCCATATATAAATCACTAGCCGTTTAGTACTAATTACCCTTGGTATTTAGCTATGTTGCTGGTAAGATATGGCTATGGATGAGAAGGGTTTGGGCAAGAGATTACAGTTGGCGCGTCAAAACGCCGGTCTGACGCAGCAACAGCTGTGTCAAAAAGCCAACCTCAGCTTCTCAACTCTTACTAAAATCGAACGCGGTGCAATCAAATCACCTTCGATCTTTACTGTTCAAGCCATCGCCATCGCAATCGGTGTAAGTTTAGATAAATTGATTGGTAATAACCCAGCTCAATACCGAAAATTGCTAAAAACTAAATCCGGAGTTACGTTCGTTTATTTCGATGTTAACGGATGCTTAGTTCATTTTTATCAGAGAGCATTTGCCAAATTAGCTCAAGCTAGCGGCGTGCCTTCAGACATAGTTGAAACTGCCTTTTGGCACTACAACGATGAGGTTTGCCGTGGAAGCATCACAATGAAAGATTTCAACGCCTACATCGCCGATCGCATGGGCATCGAATCTGTAGACTGGATGAAATATTACATGGAATGCGTTGAGCCAATCGATGATATGCACAAAATGGTTAGATTTGCCGCAGAACGCTATAAAGTTGGGTTACTTACAAACATAATGCCAGGGCAGCTTAGAGCGATGTTTACTAGTGGCGACCTCCCTAACCTGCCATACGATGTTATTATCGACTCTTCAGAGCTGGGAACTATCAAACCCGAATCCCAGATCTATGAAATTGCTACTGAACGAGCAGGTTGTGCTCCAGAAGAAATACTATTGATCGATGACACTCGAGCTAATATCAAAGCTGCAGAGAAACAGGGCTGGAAAGTGCTTTGGTTCGATGATGCTCGAATGGAAGAAGCAGTAGAGCGCGTCCGTGAAGTTCTCGCGCCAGCCGAGTAGCGTCCGTCATCCTGAGCAAGGCGAAGGATCTTTCGTTTCACTCAAGATGACAAACAGTCTAGGCAAAACGTTGAGATTCTTGAGCTAAAATTTCGAGCTGCTTACGGGCTTCGACAAGTTGAGCTTTGGTCTCTTCGACCACTCTCTCCGGCGCATTATCAA
>JAYVVJ010000095.1:0-3213 GCA_043787015.1 Candidatus Saccharimonadota bacterium
CATTGTAGCCGGTTATTTAATTTGGTGCAGGGTGGAGACTAAAGCACATCTGTAGCCATGCTCGATGCAAGCATCTGCGCGTGGCTTTGATGACCGAACCTCGGCTTCGCCGTACGGTTCTCACCTTCCAACCTACACAATGCAAAACCCGGTCATTAAGACCGGGCCTTACATTGGTGCAGGGTGGAGGATTCGAACCTCCGAACTCGTAAGAGGACAGATTTACAGTCTGTTGTGTTTGACCGCTTCACTAACCCTGCCAATTAGTTAAAAGTTATAAAGTTCATAAAGTTTTCAAGTGACTACTTTATACTTTATGAACTTTATACATTCTACTTCTATGTGGAGCCACCTGTCGGGCTTGAACCGACGACCTGCTGTTTACAAAACAGCTGCTCTACCACTGAGCTAAGGTGGCAACTAATTAACAGATGTTAGTGTACCAAATGACAGGTTAAACTACAACCCGCTTTGGCCTTAAAATACGCTTAGATGCGGCATCGTTAATTCCAATTTTCTTTAATCGTTCAGCTACTACAGCTGCTTCATCTGACATATTATGGCTAACATAGGCTTTATACAATAGGCTATACGTCTCACGGTTTGGTTCTAACTGACTTGCGCGTTCTAATTCTTGGAACATTAACTTAGAATTACCTAGTTTTTCTTGAACTTTAGCATACGCTACATGTCTAGCAGCTAAGCTATCTTCCAATTTTAAAGCATGTTCAAAAGCAACGGCTGCTTTATCGTAATTTTCGGTTTCGTAATATATAAGACCAAGGTTATGAAGGCTTGACGGAGTTGCTTCAATACTGGATGCAATTTCAAAACAATCTATAGCATCACGAAATTCCTTCTGTTTGGCATATAAAATTCCTAGACGGTTGTATGCTGCAGCGTTTTTTTCGTCAATTTTGAGAATAGTAAGAAGTGCCTTTTCTGCCCTAAGAAATCTATTTTCTCGCATACCCTGATGAGCTATATCCCATAATTTACCTAATCGATCACCGACCCGTCTAGATACATTGGCGAATTCATCATCACGAACATGCGCAGTTCGATACGCAAGAGCCGCAAAAGCTATAACAATGAGTAATTCGTACATATTTGTGTAATATATTGTACCACGCGACTAGAGATGCATCATAAGATTGGATAGCACTAATTTAGATTGATTGTTGGCGTTTATCGAAATCTGCGCATCATAACTGGCTTTCAAAATATTAAGCCAACGATTAGCATTGGTGGGTGATGCTGATATCAAGCTAAGATGAGCCATTTGTTGAAGAATGAACAGTGTATTTAGGCAAAGCGTCCGATCTTTTGCTAATTCATCCACTAACAATAAACGTTGGTATTTATTAGCTGATAGAATCCTTTTAGCTAAATCTGTTGCTGGCATTAACGGATGATCTTTATTTTGTGATAATAGAGCTGTGGTTAGACCAGGTAGTCCGCCGCTAACTAACAGTGCCTGCTTAATATCAGAATCTTCATAGTTCTGTTTATCAAAATATTCTATAAGTGAGCCATGATCAGGTTTGGTAATAATTAACATTGGAGAGCGAGATCGAATTGTTGGTAATAATGCCTGCTCGTGAGTAGCCGTTAAGATAAATATAGTGCCGGTTGGAGGCTCTTCTAGTGTTTTAAGAAATGCAGTTTGAGCTTCAGTAGTTAAAGTTTCTGCATCTTCTATTAAAATTACACGATGAATTTTGTTTTTTGATGGGACTTTAAGGCTCAGAAAATGTTCTAATTCACGAATAGATTCAATACCGATCGCTTTATCTTCCACCGAACTAATTACTTTATAGTATGGCTGAAATTGTAGCTTATCAACTTTAATACCCAATAGATTTGAGGCAAGTAATTCAGCAATACTGTGTTTACCGCTACCAGAAGGTGCAACTAAGGTTATAGCGTGACTTGGATTTAATAAATAATTGTCAATCTGCCTCTTTGTCTGTGGATGAATTAGAAAAGAATTCATGATGCCATTATGTTATCAAATTCTGGAGGCAATGGTGCTTCAAATATTTTACGTTTTCTACTTGGTAGTGTTACTTCAAGAGATTTGGCATGAAGATACATCCGATCTGCCTTTTTACCGTCATATAACAGATCTCCAACTATAGGATGCTCAATTTGATGCATATGAACCCTAAGCTGGTGAGTTCGTCCTGTCGTAGGTTTAAGTTCTATTAGACTGAGCTTAGAATCAGTTTTCATTACCTTATATTCGGTTTGTGCCGTTTTACCATTACTTCCAACCCTAAAGGTTTGCGGTTTTTTAGGATTCCGTTCTATCGGCATATCAATCAAAGCATGATCTGTGGCTAAAACTCCCTGCACAACCGCAACATACGTTTTGTAAACTTTACGCTGCGCAAATTGTTTTTGAAGCCAGATAGACGCTTCAAGAGTCTTAGCGCAAATCATTACTCCGCTAGTAGCTCTATCAAGACGATGTACAATGCCAGCCCTTTCGCCTGATATATCAACGATTCTTTGTCTTAACCAGCTATCAACTGTCCCCTCAGGGTTAAAGGCGCCTTTACTGTGGCTCAGTACGCCTGCAGGCTTAATAATTACCACACAGTCGTCATCTTCATATAGTACCTGTAATTCGATATCGGGTGCCGGTGGCTGAATAGTTGCTTCGTAATCAATTTCAATTTCATCATGTGGCTTTAATTTGTAACCACCCTTTAGAGCTATCACGCCATTAACCTTAACTATGCCTTTATCAATTAGTTTTGATACACTGGCTCGACTAATCGTAGGCAGTTTATCTGCAACAAATTGATCTAACCTCTTTGAGCGGGATATTTCGATATTACTCATGGCCTTTAGCCGACTGCTTGCTGGACGCGGTGTAATCTCTGAGTGGCGACGTCATGCAGTAGAAGCTCGCTGGCTTCTAGTTTGTGCTGGATGAGCTTGTCATCTACTAAGGCTAATTTAGCCTGAAAATCTCGTAAGAACTGTTCAATTTTGTCTGCAACAGCTGCTTTAAGAGGTCCGTACTGATTCTGGCCTATGAATTCATCTGGACTACCACTCAATAACTTAAGTAAGTCTAAAAGATTAGATATCCCGGGCTGATTAGAGTAATCATAGTTAACATTTGCAAAGCTGTCAGTTGCAGCACTCATCACTTTGTCACGAGCTTCTTCTGGAGTATCGGATAGGAAGATTATGCCTTTA
>JAYVVJ010000096.1:0-3200 GCA_043787015.1 Candidatus Saccharimonadota bacterium
CCGACTGTGAACGGAGTCCTAATTAGTATATAGGGTAGAGGGTTTAGGATTCAGGGTTTAGTATGTCTACCGTTTGTATACCCTGTACCCTGACCGCTATCCCCTAGTAATGTTTTCGAGGCAAGCTCGGTTATTACAACTAATAGTCAAGACGGAGTGATGTCGGTGGTTTTTTGGTTACTTAGTGAGAGCAAAGCTCGAGCGTTAGTCCATACAAAAAGTAACGTAAAGAGCGTGCGCCGCTGGCGCATGGATAGGTTTGGGTCCCAGCCTTCGCTGGGATGACAAATAAATAGGCCGCGGGGATTTCTCCGCCGCGGCCATTTATGACTAGCTAGAAAGATCTAGCTACAGCCAGTGGTGCTGCCACAAGAGCTACAGACGTAGCAACTGCCGGCGCGCTGAGTCTGATTACCACAGTTGTAACATAGTGGCGCATCAGAATCTTTGACTGAAGGCTTGGCTTTGCTGACACTAACAGCTGGAGCTACAGCTGCAGCAACTACTTTTGCAGGCACAGCGTCAACTTTTACTGGCTCGGCAGCTGGCTGCTGAACATCAAGTAAAGTTGTCTGCACATCAGGCATGTCATCAATAGACGCTAGTCCAAGCTCAAGGCGATCATCAAAGCTTAGGTAGCTAAGTGCTAACCGTCTAAAGATGTAATCAACTAGGCTAGAAGCAGTCCTGATCTCAGAATCATCAGTGATGCCGCTAGGCGCAAAACTGGTGCTAATGAAGGACTTAACGTAATCCTTGAGAGGCACGCCGTACTGCAGTCCATGGCTGACACTGATAGCGAAGGCATCCATGAAGCCGGCGAGAGTTGAACCCTGCTTGGCAATCCGCATGAATATTTCGCCTGGCTGACCATCAGTGTATTCACCAACTGTCATATAGCCGTGACTATCGGCAACATGGAATGAGAATGTCTTACTGTTACGGACGCGAGGTAGTTCACGGCGAACAGCGCCCTTAAGTACGTACTTGTCACTGATATCGCTGGCGGCTTCGACAGGTTCAGCTTTAGCCTCACCTTCCTTCTTAGCCATACTGAGCGGCTGACCAACCTTACAATTGTCGCGGTAGACGGCAATCGCTTTGAGGCCCATTTTCCAAGCATCAATGTGTAATTGCTCGATGTCTTCAACACTGGCAGACTCTGGTAAATTGACAGTTTTGCTGATGGCACCACTTAGGAATGGCTGTACAGCGGCCATCATTTTGACGTGACCTGAGAAGTGAATGGAATTGTCGCCCATTGAACAAGCGAAGACGGCTTCGTGTTCTTTCTTGAGAGCTGGTGCGCCTAAGATAGTTTTCTCTTTGTCGATGTAATTTACGATTTCATCGATCTGCTTCGTCGAGTAGCCAAGTGCTTTTAGGGCGCGTGGTACGGTCTGATTAACGATGTGCATTGTGCCACCGCCGACCAATTTCTTGACCTTAACTAGACCAAGATCAGGTTCGATACCTGTGGTATCGCAGTCCATCATGAGACCGATAGTACCGGTAGGTGCTAGTACGCTGGCTTGACTGTTGCGGACACCGTACTGCTCACCTAGTTCGACAGCTTCATCCCATGCGGCTGTAGCAGCACTGAGTAAGTCTTCGCTAACTAGGCTGGCATCGATCTTAGAAACTTCTTTGCGGTGCATTCTAAGTACATTCAACATGCCTTCGCGGTCTTTGTTGAAACCTGAGAATGGACCAACGCGGCGAGCCATCTTGGCGCTTGTGGCATAGCTGTGACCGGTCATTAGAGCGGTGATGCTAGCAGCAATCGCACGGCCTTCGTCTGAATCGTACGGTAGGCCGCGGGCCATTAACAAGGCTCCGAGGTTGGCGTAACCGATACCAAGTTGACGATAGGCGCGAGTATTCTTGTTGATGCTCTCAGTAGGGTAAGCGCTGTAACCGACCAGAATTTCTTGAGCTGTGAAGATCAATTCGACAGTGTGCTTGAATTCTTCTATCGCAAAGCTGAAGTCGTCATTCAAGTACTTAAGCAAGTTAATGCTCGCTAGGTTACAGGCCGAATTATCGATGTGCATGTATTCGCTACAAGGATTACTGCCATTTATGCGGCCAGCGTTAGGCGTGGTGTGCCAATTATTGATGGTCGTATCGAATTGCATACCAGGATCGGCGCATTCCCAAGCCGCTTCAGAGAATTGGCGAAGAAGCGCACGGGCTTTGATAGTCTTGATGGTTTTACCGGTAGTGACGGCCTTGAGATCCCAATTATCATCATTTTCGACGGCTTCCATGAAGTCATCATTAACGCGAACTGAGATGTTGGCGTTCTGATATTGGATGCTGAACGAATCCTTGCCGTCCATGCTCATATCCCAACCCATGCTTTGAAGATCGCGGGCTTTGCGCTCTTCGATAGCCTTTGACCAAATGAATTCTTCAACATCAGGGTGTTCAACATTGAGAATGACCATCTTGGCGGCTCGGCGAGTCTTACCGCCGCTCTTTATAGCTCCAGCCGATGCATCAGCACCGCGCATGAAGCTTAGCGGACCACTGGCTAGGCCAGCGCTTTTGCCCAAAGCTTCTTTGGATGAACGGATGGCACTGATATTGATACCAGAACCGCTGCCACCCTTGAAAATCATGCCTTCTTCAACGTACCAGTTAAGTATTGCTGGCATAGTATCTTCGATACCAAGAATGAAACAAGCGCTGGCTTGCTGAGTTCGGCCGGGTGCGCCGATATTGAACCAGACTGGGCTGTTGAAAGCCGCGCGCTGAGTTGCTAGAACGTATTTCAATTCTTCTTTGTAATCTTCAGCTTCAGCTTCAGTCTCGAAGTAACTTTCTTGCAAACCTTGGCGTGCAACTGTATCAACTACTCGGTCAATAAGATCACGTAGTGAGGTCTCGCGGTCGATTGTGCCAGGAGTACCGGTGAAATATTTCTGAGCTACGATATTAATTGCATTTAGCGACCAGCCTTCTGGAAAATCGACACCCTTCTGTTCGAAAACAGGAGTATCGTTGGCTGGATTTTTGATTAGCGAGTCGCGCTTAACCCATTTGAGTTGATCGTACGCTTTTGATTTTTTAGGAGTAAAAAGTCTTTGTACTCCTAAACTAGTTGTTTGTCCCATAATTTTTACCCTCTTTCTTACCTAGCCGGCCGAAAAAGCCGGTTAGACACCTCTTTAATGTATATTTTTTAATATTTTTGT
>JAYVVJ010000097.1:0-7466 GCA_043787015.1 Candidatus Saccharimonadota bacterium
TCAAAGATGTTTCTGATTTTCGTATTGGCGACGAAGACAACTTCCGCTGCGTTGCTAATGGAGATTTTACTTTCTTTGTGCACGACAGTGCGTGGAGTGTAGACCAAATTAATGTAAAGCATAAGAATACAAATTTCTGTGTAATACGTGAAAACCACCTTCGTGTGTCGTTCACAATCGAAGAATTAGGCTTTTATACTGCATCTTTTCTAAAAGATGCTCCTGGTTATAAAAGTACCTAGGTTTAGTCTGCTTGCGCCTTAACCTCGGCGCGTTACAAATAGAGGTTTTTTATTTGTTTACATTCACCAACAACAATCAAATCATGTTAGACCTTCACTTGTTTAGTTCTCTCTACTCGGTTCCTTTCCAAACAATGCAGACTGTTTTGAACATTGCATTCGAGACTCTCGCTATCTACGTAGTATGCTACGTAGTCACTGACTTTGCTTGTTGGGCAAGTCGTCCTATTGTGTCTACTACTGTAGCTACCGCCGCTGTTAATGTTGAAGCTAAGATTGCTACTGTCGTAGTTGAGGAAGTAGATACTTCCTCAACAGTTGAAGAAGTAGAAGTCGAGGTGACTTCTACTGTTGAAGTAGTAACCGTCAGCGGTAAGCTAACTGTTGCTCAACTCAAACTCATTGCTAAGGAGCGTGGATTGAAAGGGTACACCAAACTTAAGAAAGTAGAGTTACTTACCTTACTTTCTTAGTATACTTGCGCCTAGAATCTGGCGCGTTACAAATAAGATTAATTCTGTTCGAGCTTCAGTAAATCAGAGACAGTAATTCATTACTGTCTCTAAAACAAAAACAAATCTAAAGGAATCATATCATGTCTATCTCAAATTTCTG
The DNA here is from genome assembly GCA_043787015.1 of Candidatus Saccharimonadota bacterium. GTDB lineage: Bacteria > Patescibacteriota > Saccharimonadia > Saccharimonadales > UBA4665 > JAYVVJ01. The sequence continues at coordinate 858 of JAYVVJ010000097.1, forward strand.
TTTCGGTTTAAATGTAGTTTTAAACTCAGTTGCTCAAATTCGTAAAGCAAAGTCTCATGCCTTTTTAGTTATAGTCGCTCAAGTTCGTAAAGCGCAGGGCCGCACAGCCCGTGTTAATAAAGCAGCTAAACGACTAGCTGCTTGGCAACAACAAGTTGCTATCGCTGCCCGACGCACTCGCGGCACTAAAGTCGCCCATAAAGCAGTTCGTGTTAATCACACTACTTGGATTGCATCTAAGGTTGCTCGTCGCACTGATAAACGTGCTGCAGTTGTTGCGGCTATCGCAGCTCGTAAGCCTGTTCTACGTGTACGTGTAGAAGTAGCGGCTCCTGTTCTTAAACAAGAACGCACTACTCGCAACCTTGCAGCACTACAAACTTCCTGCGAAATCGTGGGAGGGTGTTACCTCAAAGCTGTTGCTCGTCGTAGCACCCGCCCTCAACCTAAGAAAACTTGGGAAGACTTCCGCGCTCAAGCGGAAATGGTTGTCTTCAAGTCTGTCGAAGACTTGATGAACGCTGTAGCTTCGGCTACTGGTCATCCAACTACATCTTACGCTCAAGGAGCTACTATGTCCTTATCTCTAACTGACAGCCAAAAGGCTGTTTACGACAAAGCTGTTGATTTCATCGACGGTAACGCTGGTCAATTCCTTCGCCTTGAAGGTTATGCAGGAACGGGCAAGAGTTTCACTACTGCTGAAATCATCAAGTACGCTACCAACAAAGGTATTGCGGTTGCTGCGTGTTCACCCACTAACAAAGCTAGCTTTAACTTGAACAATATGTTAGTTAACGCCGGCTGTAAAGTAGAAGCTACTACTCTTGCTAAACTACTTGGTGTTAAACAAGACCGCTCAAACGGTACAGGGTCTTTTAAACGTGACGAGAAGAAATCGACCATGCACTTCTACAACTTAGTGATTGTAGATGAATTCAGCATGGTAAGTAAAGAGTATGCTGAAGTACTTCTTACTGTTGCTAAAGATTGTGGGGCTAAAATCCTATTCGTTGGCGACCCTGCTCAGTTACCTCCAGTTAACGAAAAGATTACTTCTGTTATCGCTCTCGTTCCTAACGTTGTGAGTTTAACTGAAGTATTACGTTACTCCGGCGAAGTAGCCCGCGCTGCTGAAGAAATTCGTAACAACCTTCTTTACACTAACCAAACCTATCTGTTTGATACGTCTGAAGACGGTACTATCGTCCGTTTCAACAAACAAGAGTTTGACGCTAATCTACCTGCAGCATTCGCAAACTTTAAATATCTACCTAACGATAATCGTATCTTAGTGTGGAGAAATGATACTGCCGCCGCTTACAATCAAATGGTTCGTGAATATATCTTTGGTGCGGCTATCGAACAAATCAATGTAGATGACTGCATTATCTTGAACGAACCTATCAAAGGTTTCTTCAACTCTGAAGAATTAATCGTAATTCGTAATTATGGAATCACTACTGATAAGTATGATATCCGCAGCTATCAATTAGAGGTTAAGTCTTTGTTCTCTGGTAAAGCAAGTATTCTTAACGTCTGTTTAGATGAAGATGAATCTAAACGCATGACTCAACTTATGGCGTTAACTCAAACCGCCCGCGAACAAGGTGGTCGTGCATGGAAACCTTTTTACGACCTTAAAGAAGCATATGCAAACTACAACTTTGCATATGCTTTAACTGTTCATAAAGCCCAAGGTAGCACTGTAGCTAACACCTACATCATCGTTGACGACTTTCAAGGTTGCCGTGAATCTAAACAAAACCTACAGTACACAGCATTGACTCGTACTGGTAAGACTGCCTATATCTTACAAGAAGGTCCTGCGCGTCAGGTAGCCTCTTCTGTGTCTACTTCGGCTCAAGCTACTGAGAATAAAACTCCTGCTGTTGAAGCTCTAACCTCAACAGCCGAGCGTCCTTGCGATGACGTTAAACCCGCCCCACAAGAAACAAAAACATACTCGAATCATAGCATGAACAACAACTCGGAGATTCTTGCTGTCCAAAACAGCATTACTGCTCTAGACAATCTAGCCTGGGGTGACGTCCGTCAACTACCTAAGCAACTTGGCTTTAAGCTTGAGTCTTGTGCTAAGTACAATAAAGCCAACATCTTGGAAGCAGCTCGTAAGTTCTACGCGGCTCAACTTCACGAACTCTATCAAGATGTTACGGTCGTAGAACCTGTTGCTATCGTATCTACCTTAGTAGAAGTTGAAATCGAAACTGCACCTGAAGTAGTTATCGAAGTTAAACAGTTAGTTGTCGTTAGCGATTATTCTACTGAAGAACTCGGCGTAGAAGAAGTAATCTCGGCCTCTATCACTCCAGTAGAAATGTTAGCTAAGTCTGAACAACTTGCTAACCTTAAAGCAATGTTTGGTTCTACTGCTTCTCGTTACTTTGCTAACTACGGTGGGGCAAAAGCTTTAGACCATGCAACCGATACTCTTGCAACCGCTTGTGTAGGATTTGTAGCTACTGTTCGCAATAGCCGCTCTATGGAATTACCTCCTGTAATCCAAAAAGCTATGCAAAACGGTGTTTCCTTAATCGTCCCTGAAGCTTACGAAAACAAAATCCCTTGTGTGGATTTACTTCGTGCGGCTATGGTGTCTGAGACTACTGAGTTTGCTAAAATCACTGGTCGTATCAACTGGTCTAATGAAACTGACAGCAAAATGTTTGCTGAGTTACGTAAATCAACTGAAGAAACCTTACAAAAGGCTAAAGTAGGTGATTCTCCTAAGTACACCAAGTCTGATATATCTGCTGTATGTTACGACTTAACCATCGCGGCCTACTTCCGTAAGAAAGGTGCAAGCATCGTAATCCCTGCCTACTTGACTAAGTATTTTGCTGACTTGGGCGGCGACTTTACTTGTTTCCATCCTGTAGACACAAACTGGGTTATGCCTGCTACCGGCGTTACCTACGATGAGTTGTTGTCTGCGTTTGAACTAATCGAATCCCGCATTCAACGTTGCGGCAAGTTCGGTGAAACCTTAGCTGCTCGTCCCTTGACTGTAGTTAAAGGTAACAAAGCCTTTGAAGTTCTCTTCGGCGCAGATTTCAAAATCCGTGTTGAGAAGAAAGGCATCGCTTTCATCTACGAACTAGATAAAGAGCAATCCCACACTTTCAAACAAGTTCTCTTTGCGGCTCATTGCGACAACCGTCGTAACCATGCCCGCGAAGTAGTCGTGATGTCTGGTATCGACCAAATCTTCTACTTGTTCGAGAACTACTTGTTGTTAGATGTTAACCGGAAGTACACCGGCAACGCATTTGCTGAATGTGCTAAATTCCATCAATCCGCTCGTCAGTTTATCTTGAACCACGCCAAGATTGACTCGGCAATCGGTTACTACGAAAACGCTGCTCGTATCCAATTCAGCTCCGATACTGCTACTGCAGTAGTTGGCGCTATGGTAGGTTACTTTACCTACGCAGGTGGTTTCTACAAGAAAGGCTCCATTGTCGGCCGTAACGTTATGAGCATCACTGCTACTAACTGGAACAAGTCTACTATGGATTTCACTCAGTACCTAAACGATATTGCTTTCAAAGCTTCTCTTACTGAAGCTAACAAAGCTAATACACGTAAGGTTATCGCCGCCGCAAACGAACACGGTATGGCTATCTTAGCCTACGGCGGTATGAACTTGTTACAAAACAAGTACTTGGTCAAAGACCTTTCACTTCTCCAACGTGATAAGGCTGTCTATGTTATCAAAGGCATCGTCAAGCATCACTGGGTTAAGTGGGGCTTTGCTGAGAAATTAGGTGGGGCTACAGACGTTAACATCGCTCAAGCTCTTATGAGCTGTAAAGCGATTGCTGATGCTGTAGGTGACATTCAAATCGGCAGCGCCCGCTTCTGGGACATCGTTGCTACCGTTAAGGTTGCTCTTTCTACTAAAGAAAGCAAGTTGTTCAAGCGTTTAGCATCTGACTTCTCGCAAAACATGCGTGGTGTTAACGAACGATCCGCTCGTCTACGTAAGACCGGCGATACATTCGTCCCTACTACTACAGCTATCAAGGCTATTATTGGTAAACAGATTGCTATCGACCCAGGTATCGCTCTAAGCAACGGTGACTTAGCTCACGCTGCTTACACTGAAAACGGCCGCGACACTCGCCACTACAATCCTGTAGCTACTGGTTTTGTAGTCTTTGAAGAGAAGTTCGAATTGGCTGCTCGTCCTTTAGGTACGATCGGTTACGATTTCTCCGGCGTTATCAAACGTAGCGGCGGTATCTTAGCTGAAAACCTCGGCGTACCTGTAGTTAAAGGCGAAGTAATTGGTTTTATCCACACCCGCATCCAAGGTGGTGAAGTAATTCTATCTACCGCTTTAGTAGCTGAAAGCACTGGTTCTTTAATGAAAGCGATTATCCGTGACGTTAAGAACTTAAGTGGTGAGTACTATACTACAGTTCTACTTGTTTATGAAAAGAAGACTGACGTATTGAAGTTACGCTTCGCTCAAAAGTCTAACGTCGTGAAGTCTAACTTCGCTCTGTTATTTGATTTCAGTCCTGCAGTTAGCCACTGTGAAATCTTCGTCCCTCAAGACGCGTACAAGGGCGATGATAACTTCAACCATCCTTGGACTATTATTGCAGAAACTTTCTGCCGTACTGCAGAAGGTTCTGTTTTACGTAACGCTATCTTAGAGGCTAACCAAATCCTCTATCCTGAATGCGTCACCAGCGACATCTTCCACTGGGACTTAACCTTGGCTCTTATGGGTAAATATGAGTTCTTACTCGACCTATACTATGCCAACTTCCGTAAGAGCGTCTGGTTCCACGACCGCTCTATGCAGTCTGGTTACACCCAGATTATGTCTATGCACCACAACTCTCCTGACTGGCGTCAAGTTGCGGCTAATGAAGAATTCTCTGGTAAAGAGAACTTTGTAGACAACAACTACGTTATGTTCACCGACGCTGTTGATGCAATCACCGATACAGATGTCGTGTTAGTAACTTGGCAGGAAATCGTTGACGGTAAACTTATGTACCATACTGCTACTCGTGGTATGTGCTATATGGGTACTGAAGAAACTCCTCTTTACTTGCCATGCAACATCGAGTATATCTCCATCGAGCAAGCTACTAGTGTTACTCGTACTCCCCCCAACGTTCTCGTTGCGTTAGGTGTACGCGGTTACAAAGATGTCGCGGCCGATATGATCGAAGCTTCTAAATCCAAGAATGCTTCTGATAAGGTTTTGTTCGCATTGTTAAACAATGTTAGCCTAACTTCTAACGGCATCAAGGCTACTACTGTAGACCTTTTCCGTTCGGGAGTTTCTTCTTCTTCTCTTCTAACTGAAGAGCAATTAGGGAATCTTAAAGCTATTCAAGATAATCGCAGCGAATGGTTTGAACTACTAAGCTTATACTTCAGCAACTATGTGTTTAAATTAACTGACTCTAGCTGGGCTGAAGTAAGTATCCATTTACCTACCTTCTTCAAATTAGGTGGTAAAGGTCTATCCAATGCAGGTGAGTCTATTACCTCTAAGGTATGTGATTACTTCTGGCTTTGGATGGCTGGTGAATCTTGCAGCGCCGATTGTCTTCAAGCTGTAGCTAAAGACATCCGCGTGATGTTAGGTAACTTCCTAGACGGAGAAACTCAAGTCAAGGGTCAAACCCGCGCAGGTGATGCTCTATATCAAGCTGCTGCTGCTTTGTCCTGTATTCCTAGCGACGAACTCTGGGTACTTGAGTCTCACAAAGACCTCTATGTCAAAGTTCTAGGTAAAGGAATCGAGAACGGCTACGTAGGTACTACTCGTATGCCTATGACTCGCCTTGCTTGTCTCAAAATGCGCTTTATCTCTGATGCTGACAATCAGTATCTCTGGGATACTTACGGTTACGAAATTCAACCTTGGCGGGCTTACTTCGGCACAGGTATGATGTACCTAAACTGGGGTGATTTAGATGGCGACAAAATTGCTATCGTTAACCTCACCAAGTACGTTCGTCACTACGGACTACCTGTTGATAACTTCGAGTCTATGTTGTGGACTGTCCGCGAGACTCTTGGTTACGATATGCTTTCTAAAGAGTGGTGGTTGTCCAACAAGCCCGCTCAGTACTTCGGCGACCATTTCCAGATTCTACCTTGGAAGAAAGTTTCGGCTAAAGCTGGTCTCAAAATCGAGAAGTCCTTTATGACTCAGACATCCTATGTCGAGTTCCAAGAGGCTGCTTTCGATGTACAGACTAAAGGCGTAGGTTGTACTTACAAAATCGCTACTATCCACGCGATGCTTGCTGAAGTCCTACCTTTAGTTATGAGTCGTTACCCTGATGCTCAATGGGCTAACTCCTTTAAGTATCTCTTAGAGGATGACGGCGCTCACTTGTTTGCTAACCGTTTAGAACAGATTTACGAAGTCTGTTTAGGTGGTTACGGCAAAGAAGCGGCTATGGCTGTTATGGGTTACTTGCTACGTGCATGTAACGGTGACACAGATGACACTGCTTGGACTAACCTTCCTGAAGTAGCTAAGAAGCTTGGCTTCGGCGGTAGTTTTGGTTCTGTTGTTCCTGGCGCTTCTGACTTACTCAGCTTCAC
>JAYVVJ010000098.1:0-3159 GCA_043787015.1 Candidatus Saccharimonadota bacterium
ACAGGGTTTGTTGCAGGACAATCTGTTAACAACAATCACGCAGGAATGATGAAAATGATGGGTATGAATACTCAAAAGACTTCAACCGACCACAGCACGATGTCTATGTCCGATATGAACAAACAACTTGAAGGATTGAATGGGGACGACTATGACAAAGCATTTATCGAAATGATGATATCCCACCATGAAGGTGCAACTGATATGGCCAAACTATCAGATACACGTGCTAAACACGACGAAATTAAGCAACTAAGCAAAGATATAATTACTGCCCAAGAAAAAGAAATTGCAGAAATGAAGCAATGGCAAAAAGATTGGGGATATTCTAGTAACGAAATGATGCAAATGATGCACGGTAGCCAATAAAACTCTAGACTTTATCTAGTAAAGTATTTTGCTTAATATTATTTGTAATAGCGTCTATCGTTGCTCTCCAATATTTCTATAAGTATATCTATATCGCCCATCTTATTTGTTACAATTAAATAATGCAAAAAGCACTAATAACAGGCGCGTCCGGTGGCATAGGAAGAGAACTGTCATTGACTATGGCCAGAGCCGGTCATGATTTAGTTTTAGTTTCTCGTAATAAAGTTGAATTATCCAAAGTTAAAGCTGAAATTGCAGTTTTCAGTAGTGTCAAAGTGTCGATATATACAGCTGACTTATCAGTCTCTGGCTCGGCTTTAAAACTTTATAACGAAACTAAGAATGAAAATATAGAGATATTAGTAAATAACGCTGGGGTTGGGCTAAAAGGCGATTTCTTTCATGACGATCCAGCCAAAACAATGGCATTAACCCAGTTAAACATAATTAGTCTTATGGAATTATCTCAATTATTCGGCAAGGATTTCTTGAAAAATAACATAGGTAAAATATTGAATGTTGGTTCAGCAGTGGCATTCCTGCCCTGGCCTGAACAGCCTGTCTATGCCGCCTCCAAGGCGTTCGTCAGAAGCTTATCGAGATCACTTTCGTATAGCTTAAGGAATACGAATGTTACTGTTACTGCCCTTCACCCGGGTGGTACTAAAACTCAGTTTTTTAAGTCATCCGGCGATGCCGATATCACTACCGGAGCATCCGCAAGTTCTGTAGCCGAACTTGGATACAAAGCCATGATGGCAGGCAAAGTTGAAGTGACTCATGGCGTTTTAAATAAATTTTTTACGAACGTCTTGGTTAGATTTATACCTTATAGATATCATGCTTACTTGATAGATAAGTTCTGAATTACAGATTATAAAACTCTATTTTCTACAACTGAATTAACATAGCTCATTGCAAGCGAATATGAAGATGTTCGAACACTTTGATACAATATTATTAATAACTAAGGAGTATAAAAATGGCAAAAAAAATATATTCATCTCGTAATTCAAGTGAAGCCCTATACTTTATCGGCTTTGTTGGAGCCTTAGTCTACTGGATGCAAGCAGCAGTAGGATTTGGCGCTGTTGTAACCGGTCTACTTAAAGCCTGTGTCTGGCCTGCCTATATCGTTTACGAGCTTTTGGAAAGTTTTTACTCCGTAGTTATATAATTTGCTACATAAGAGAGTAATTTTCGTACGTTTGCAGAGGCAATTTTACAATCGTGTCAAATAGAACATTGTTAAGTTTCAAAATTAAGTTCAATTTGGTAAATTAAAACTATGACTAAAAACATAACCCCGACTAAATTGAAAAAACTTAATTTGATTGCCGGCTTTTTGCATTTTGCACAAGGTTTGGCAATTGTAATTATTAGCCGGAGTTTCGAATTACCAATATCTGGAAGTTATCTAAAATTTGACGAAGTGACCGAGTCGCTTTATCCTGCATCGTCTACCTTATTTAATATTCAATTGCCTTGGTTAATCGCCATATTCTTCTTCTTATCAGCCTTCTTCCATCTAATCATTGCGACTCGATATGACAAGACATACGTTAAGAATCTTGCTTTAGGTATGAACAAATTACGCTGGGTTGAGTATTCCATTTCTGCCAGCATCATGATGGTCGCCATTGCTCTACTAGTAGGCGTATACGACTTATCTAGCCTAATCATGATCTTCGGCCTAACTAGCGTCATGAATTTATTAGGCCTAGTTATGGAAGAGCACAATCGTGGTGCTGCCAAAATTAATTGGTTGAGTTATTGGATCGGTTGTTTAGCTGGCATAGTGCCTTGGATTGTAATCGCTTTATACTTTTGGCTTGGAGCTCAGAACGATAGCAGCGCTCCGGTTTTCGTATACTTTATCTTCGTATCGATATTCATTTTCTTCAGCAGTTTTGCTCTAAACATGGTTCTTCAATACAAGAAAATTGGTCCTTGGAAAGATTATATGTACGGCGAAAGAGCCTACATTATCTTGAGTCTAGTTGCTAAGTCTTTGCTTGCATGGCAAGTCTTCGCCGGCACACTTCAACCATAGCTAAAATCAAAGGACCACCCGTGATAGGCGGTCCTAAGTTTCAGAGCTAAATGTTTTAGTTCTGTGGTTTTGGTGCATCAGCTGATGGCTTAGGCATAGAGTCTATGCTTAAGGCCTCATCATTAGTCTATTTATTACATAAGCGATTTGGTATGATACAGATAATAATTTAAAAATAAATATGGCACATCCAACAAATCATTATTCCCTACACCACTTCCTACGAAGCAAAAAATCGAAGAAAAATGTCGATCGTATGGCTTATGTAGTGGGAGCCGGCGGAAACCTAGCCGTCATACCACAGATAATCAAAGCATGGCAAAGTGATGCTCCAGGCTTAGCAATAATGACTTGGGTGCTTTTCATAGCCATCGGCTTCGTCTGGTTAATATATGCCATTCAACATAAACTGAAACCATTAATCGTAGCGCAATCAGTTGGCATATCGGTAAACTTATTAGTGGTCTTGGGTTGGCTAGTTAATAACTACATTAGGTGAAATGAATTTCAATTATCAATTTGCTAAAATGGCGTATTATATAAATATAAAGAAAGAGGTTATATGGAAGACAATAAGATAATCAAACTGATTTACACTTTGTTTCTAGGCATCTTAATAGCTCTATTTGTAGGTATCGGCATCAGTACTTTCTATCCTGGTCCTAAAATGCCAGAGTACCCGACTAGCCTGACTCCTGCATCGATTGACGAATCTAGCACCAAACAAACAATCG
>JAYVVJ010000099.1:0-3139 GCA_043787015.1 Candidatus Saccharimonadota bacterium
ACTCCGCTAGGTAAGTAGCGATTTTTTGTCTTCCAAACATGTTTGGAACCTCCAATTAGTTAATGGTATAAGCGTAACGTGTCTGTGACTATTTGTAAAGAGTATGTTGCTAAAGCTAAAACAACAGGGGTGTTACTTACGCTGATGACGTCGTCTTAGTCCGGCAACTTGCAAGCGAACTCCATGGCGATCGATGATAGTCTGAGCGTGTTCTAGACTGATCTGATCCTTAGCTTCGCTTTTTAGCTGTTTAGCTCGTTCGAATGCAGCTTCAGCTTCGGCTTCATTGATTTCATCAGCGTGATCGGCTTCATCGACAAGTACTCTTAGCGTATTGTTAGATACTTCGATAACCCCGCCGTTAGTTGCGAAGAAATCGCGCTGAGTGTCGGAATCTTTAGGGTTACGACGAACTGCAATAACTCCATTAGTAGCTACGCTAAATAGTGGCATGTGGTCTTTTAAAACACCTATTTGGCCATCAAGAGTAGGCAAGACAACTTCATAGACCTCTTCATCAAACTTAGAACCACTAAGAGCTACTAATTGGAATCTGAACATAGACGGGCTCCTTCGGCTTGCTTAGTTGAATGTTGAAAGTTGAAAGTGTCATGCTTTGGTCTTTCTACTTGCTACTTTTTACTTCGCTTATTGCACCCTTAAGATAGAAGGCGCTTTCTGGCTTAGAATCATGCTTACCTTCAAGAATTTCTTTGAAACCTTGAATTGTATCCGTAAGTTTAACGTATTGGCCAACGTTATTGGTGAATTGCTCAGCAACGAAGAAAGGCTGACTTAAGAAACGCTGGATGCGACGAGCACGAGCCACTGTCTGCTTATCTTCCTCAGATAGCTCTTCCATGCCAAGAATAGCAATGATATCTTGCAGATCCTTATAGCGTTGTAAAACACGTTGAACTTCACGAGCAACAGTGTAATGTTCTTCACCAACAATTTCTGGGTCAAGAATAGTCGAGCTAGAGTCTAGTGGATCGACAGCTGGATAGATACCGATTTCTGTCAAAGCGCGGTTAAGAACAATTGTTGAGTCAAGGTGAGCGAAAGTTGTAGCTGGAGCTGGGTCAGTAAGGTCGTCTGCTGGCACGTATACGGCTTGAACTGAAGTAATTGAACCTTCTTTAGTTGATGTGATGCGCTCTTGCAATTGGCCCATTTCTTGAGCCAAGTTAGGTTGGTAACCGACAGCTGATGGAAGACGACCAAGCAGGGCAGATACTTCAGCGCCAGCTTGAGTGAAGCGGAAAATATTATCAATGAAAAGCAGCACGTCGCTACCTTTATCACGGAAACCTTCAGCAATAGTTAGTCCAGATAGACCAACGCGCAGACGGGCTCCAGGTGGCTCATTCATCTGTCCGAATACTAGAGAAGTATTCTTGATAACTCCAGACTCTTCCATTTCGTGGTAAAGGTCGTTACCTTCGCGTGTACGTTCACCAACACCGGCGAATACTGAATAACCCGAGTGGAATTTAGCGATGTTGTTGATTAATTCCTGAATAAGGACCGTCTTACCGACACCAGCACCACCGAATAGGCCGACCTTACCACCCTTGGTGATTGGCGCGATCAAGTCGATAACTTTGATGCCTGTTTCTAGAACTTCAATACTACCCGATTGGTCGATTAACGGAGGAGGAGTACGGTGAATTGGAGCGCGTTCTTTGAATTCACCGCCCTTGGCATCAATAGGCTCACCTATGACATTGAACATGCGGCCTAATGTCTTTTCACCGATAGGCACTGTTATGGCAGAACCAGTGTCAGTGACGATTGCACCACGCTTAAGTCCATCAGTTGAACCGAGCGATACTGCGCGAACGCTAGATTCACTAAGGTGTTGAGCTACTTCTAGAGTTAGGATTTTGCCGTCTAGTTCAGTTTGAAGAGCGTTATAAATTGTCGGCAAAGAATCTGTTGAGAATTCGATATCGACCACCACGCCAACGATTTGGGTGATACTACCGGTTTTAGTACTTGTATTGGTTGTTGCCATTATTTCTCCTTAATCATTATAATCAAATAGTTCATTTCAAAGCCTCAGCACCGCCCGTAATTTCAGCCAATTCTTGGGTAATACTGGCTTGTCTGGCAGTGTTCAAAGCTAGGGTATAGTCGTCAATTAAATCTTTGGCGTTATCAGTAGCATTCTTCATGGCTACCATACGCATTGCGTGTTCTGACGCCAAACCTTCTAGAACAGCTTGCCAGATTTGAGCCTCAATAAGTCTAGTTGCGACTTGATCGATTACAGCTTCAACATCAGGTTCAAAATTGCTAACAATAGTCTTGTCTATTTCATCTGGATTTACCTGAGCCGGTAATAATGCCAAGGTCTGTACTTCTTGTACGACAGTAGATTTAAACACAGTGAACAACACTACTACGTCGTCAACATGTTCGTCTCGGTACTGTTCAATGACTGTATTAAGAATCGGTCGAACATCATTTGCATCTGGATGATCGCCTAGGGCGGGGAACGCTGACAATAGTTCAACTTCGTTGATACGACGAACAAATTGAGCGCCCTTGTTGCCAACGGCGATTACACTGCTTTTTACCTTAGAATCACGGTCGGATTGCAAAGATTTTGCTAAATTCTTTAGGACATTGGCATTATATGCACCTGCAAGACCACTATTACTTGTGACAACAACATATAGTCGATGCTTAACTTCTCGTTTAACGAATAGTGGTTGACGTTCAACTTCTGGCATCGCGTTTAACTTCGTTAAAAGCTCATACGCTAATTCACGATACGCTCGGCTACGAAACGCGTAATCTTGAGCACGACGCAGCTTGCTAGCACTTACCAACTCCATAGCTTTGGTAATCTGGCGTGTGTTCTTGATGGACGTTATTCGCCGCTTGAGGGTAATCGTGCTGGCCATATTCTACTTAACAGTCTCCTTAGGCTTCTCAATATAAGAAGCAGCAATTGCTTTAGCAACCTTAAGCACGGCTTCGTTTTGATCATCGCTAGGCTTATCGCCAGTGTTTAGAGCTTCGGTCAATTTAGCATTTTTTGATTTTAATTCACGTAGTAACGCCTGCCTAGCAACTTCAACTTTCTCTAGAGGGATTTTATCGAAAATACCATTGGTTGCAGCGTATAAAA
>JAYVVJ010000100.1:0-3123 GCA_043787015.1 Candidatus Saccharimonadota bacterium
CGAACATAACCTAAAGGAAATTAACAGTATGGAACGTGGAGAATCCGATAAAAAAGGCGCAGAATATCTAACTATGCTTGGTTTTGGTGAGATAGCTGAACAGCCAGTAACCGTGACAATACCAGCAAAAAGCTTTCTTTTACTATGCGGTCAGCACGCCATTCCTGGTTTTGAATATTTCAAAACTCTTGACCCTGCTAGCGAAGAATACGAAAAAACACGAATAGCCCTGATAAGTATGGTCAATTTATACATAAAACCCGCTGAAACTACTCAGTAAGACACATAGCATGGCTAATGTTGAAAACCCAAATTCTGAGGCCAATCAAGCCGAACCTATAACTGAACAAATCCATACTGAACTAAGTTACCAAAGAGCCGATGGAACAATTGAGAAAGCAACAACCCGAGAGGAGGCGATTGCTAAATGTCCTTACTTAGGTAGATTACCTCTCGAACAAGCAAACGTACTCTTGGAATTATCCAGAAAAGGTCAAGAAATGATGGCTGCAGCTTCACCGAAACCTGAAGTAATTGAGCCAGTTAAAGAAGTAGTACTGGCACCCAAGGAGAAGGTGCCTGCTGTTGCTAAGTCAAAGAAAACCGAGACTATAAACATTGCTGAAACAATGATTGCACCAGAGATTACGATAGCCCTACAAGAGGAATATTTAAATCCGGAACCTGTTTTAGCAAGTAAAGAATTAGATACTATTTTGAAGGAAGTTAAAGAGACGTTACTAGCCCCAAAAGTCGATCTTCAAGATTCAGTTAGTGAAAATGTAGTTACAGAAAAAACAGTAATTAAGCCGGTCATTAAAGATATTGTTAACGAATCTACTCCCCGTATTTCTAATTTGAAAGAAGTGTCCCATCCAGTCGATGCAATTCAGATAGAACAAACTGAACCGATTAAAATTGAATTGCCTGCAGAGGATAAACTTCCCTTGGAAGAATCGATCGATCCAAATGTTCAAGAAGCGACGCCTGAATTAATAGAAATACAGCCTAATAGCGAAAACGAAACCCTACAATTACCTGAAGAGATTACTATAATTCACGAACAGACCGAATCTAAAGTAGAGCCAGAAGCTGTGTTCGAGCAACTTATAGAAATGCTTAGCTTGCCGGAAGCCGATTATATTGAAATAGACATTTCTCCATCGTTACAGCCTAACGAAAGCTATGGCCAAGAGGCTAGCATTGAGAAGAGTTTACTAAATGAATTCGAAAGCTACATTAACATTCAGCCAGTAGAAGAAACAGTGCCAACAATCGATCAGATTCAAGCTAAAGCTGAAAATCAACCGCTAGAGGCAAGCCTTAGCGAATTAGTTTCATTATTAGCTGAGGCTTCTCCTCAAAACGAAACTTTGATTACTGAAATATTTGAGCTAACAAAGATATTTTCAGCCAATGAAGATAAAGCTTCAATCATTAAATTCAATCCTGAGATGCTGTCCAAGATATTATCACTACTGGAACTTATCGGTTACGAAAACCCTGAACGTTCGCTATTGGATTTAGTAGCCCGTTACGATTTAAGATTCTTAATCTCGGCCATGAGGTATTTACACGAACTTTCTGATCCCCGTAAAAGACACGAATTCTCAATAACCACTTTTTTGAATCCATTAGTTGGGGCAATTATTAATCCGTTAGCTGGAATAATCGGTAAAACAGTTATCAGATTCGTCAACGCCTAATCTAAGTTATTTATCTTGAGATAGGATAATTGTCGTGTAAGGTCCTATGTGAACAATGCCCTTAGCGTCTTTAACATCGACATCATCTAGCTCAAGGCCCTTAAATTCTTGGCTGTAGCCTTTCCAGTCACTATTGAATCGGACTTTCCATGAGCCATCTCGCGGAAAATCTAGTTGATATTCTGGGAAGTCTTGATTGCTGAAATTAATGACTACTATAGTGTCATCGCCTTCTCCGCCTTGGTCCCAGCGGTGATAAGCTAGTACCTTTGAATCATCACTTGCGTGTAACACATTGAACGATTGACCACTCAGACCTCTAGTATTGTCATGTTCATTTTTACGAAGCGCTATTAGGTGCTTGGTAGCTAAGACTATTCCAGCGAAATGGACTACATTGGACCAATCCAGCGCCTGCCAGTCGTTGAAACTACCCGGTTGCATGAATTCTTGGCCCTGCAGCAGCATAGGAACGCCTGGTGCGGTTAATACAATACTCGCAGCCAAGAGTGAGCGTTTGCGCGCATACAGGCTTTCATTGTTACCTGGTGCAATCTCTTCATTAAGTCGTTTGGCGCCGTCATTGCCGGCGCTGTCATGTGAATCACTGTATAAAACTCTAGCGAAAGCGTCACCGTTATAGTTCCGCTGTAGCTCATCAACAATATCACTTAAATGTCTGTCTTTGTCGTCGATCGCATCTAGAATATTACGTAAAATCTGCGGGAAAGTTACTTCCCATTGGGTAGTAAAACCTGCGCCGCCATCTGTTGTTGGCTTAGTTATGGCATGATTGCCGGAAACATCCTCTGCAATTAATAGCGCCTCTGATTTAATTTTGCGCCCCAAATCGGTAATGTGCTGCAACACATTCCAACCATCAGCTATATCGCCTTCTGGGTTGTTGTTCCAGCCATTAAAATTACGCATATAAATTGTCGAATCGACGCGCAGGCCATCGAGATGACAATCTTGTAGCCACATCCTGACATTATCCAAGATATACTGCTGAACTTCTAGTCGGCCGTAATCTGGCCTTGTCTCGCCCCACGGCGTTTTAGACCGCCAATCATTGTAGAAATAGATGCCACCCTTATTGTCTTCACTCCAGCCATCAAACTGCCACAAATCAAGCTTCTCATCTGGACCAAAGTGGTTATAAACTACATCTAGCGTAACTCCTATGCCGCGCTGATGAGCTGCTTTGACGAACTCCAAGAATGCGTGACGCCCGCCGTACAGGCTTTCGACCGAATATATATAATCACTGGCATAGCCCCAGCCTCTGTCCATTGCCATAGTGCTAATCGGCATCAATTCTATGGTGTTGATACCGAGGTCTGCGAGATAATCGAGCTTTTTCATAGCCTGCTCAAAAGTTCCTATAGTCGAAGCATCTACTCTGTTAAAAGTACCG
>JAYVVJ010000101.1:0-3123 GCA_043787015.1 Candidatus Saccharimonadota bacterium
TGTTAATTACTGCTAAACTTGAATTATGCATATTGGGGTAGATATTGGCGGCACAAAAACACTGGTAGCAGTACTAGATTCTGACGGCGTGATTATCGAGCGCGAGAAGTTCCCTACCCCTAAGAATTATGATGAATTCCTGAGTGAATTGAAGACTACTGTTGGACGTTTCGCTAATCAGGACTACTTGTCTGCTGGTGTGGCCGTACCGGGCCGTTTAGACCGCCAAAAGGGCATGCTTTTAAATCTAGGCAACCTGCCTTGGGAAAACGAACCGATACAGGCTGATTGTGAAGCTATCTTGAATTGCCCAGTTGTCATCGAGAATGATGCCAAAATGGCCGGTTTATCTGAATCAATGCTCAATCCTGACGCTTCGACAATACTATATGTGACGGTCAGTACCGGTATCGGCACATCTGTAATTCATGACCGCAAACTCGATCCATCACTTCTCAACAGCGAAGGCGGCCGAATGATGATACCGTTCAAGGGTGAATTAGTAACCTGGGAGTCATTCGCATCTGGCCGAGCTATAGCCGAGAAATTTGGCAAAACAGCCTCAGATATCGACCCTGCCGACGCCGATGCATGGAAATATATTGCACGCAATCTTTCATTGGGCATGTTTGAACTCATATCTATCATCGAACCGGACTTGATTATCATCGGTGGTAGCATCGGAACTTACTTTGATAACTTCTCCGAGTATTTGGTAGCAGACCTCAAAAAATTCGAGACTCCGCTTGTGCCGATTCCACGTATTATCAAAGCTGGCAGACCTGAAGAAGCTGCCGTCTTCGGCTGTTATGATTTAGCTAAGCAGGTCTTTCCGTATGCAATTGATAATAAATAAGCTCAGTTCGCTCTATCCGGATTTACAATTTTCGGCTGGTAAGCAGTTCTGCTGGTCGCCAGAAACAAGTGAGATTTTCTACATCGAAGGCTTAAATGACGATCATGCGATGTGGTCGATATTACACGAAACCGGTCATGCTTTACTGGAGCATGCTGGTTATCAGGCCGATGTTGAGCTGCTCAGATTAGAGGTAGATGCCTGGAAAAAAGCTCATGAATTGGCCGATTCTCTAGGGTTGGAGATAGATGAGAACCATGTTCAAGATTGCCTTGATACCTACCGTGATTGGCTATACAAAAGGAGCATCTGTCCGTCCTGCCATACCAAGTGTCTGCAGCAAGATGACCACACTCACTATCGTTGTTTTAATTGCCACACCATTTGGCGTGTCAGTTCATCTCGCTTCTGCCGCTCATACCGAACTACCAAGAATATTGCTCAAGAATCACCTGTTTTTAACTTGAATAAAAAATAGTCCCTGCCCTGTCATCCCAGCGCAGGCTGGGACCCAAACCTTTTGCGTCGAAGACATTCCTATTGTCATTCTGAACATAGTGAAGAATCTATAGATCCTTCGACTGCGCTCAGGATGACAAATGAAATAGTGCACCTTCGGCGCATGGATTGATTGGTTCCCAGCCTACGCTGGGATGACGATAGGAATTTAAAAAACCTCGCTCCGAAGAACGAGGTTTTTTAAATATCACTTAGTAATTAAGCGACTTTTTTGGTGCGGCGACTAATACGTCCACCTTTAGCACCAGCTAGGCGAGCTAATTCGCGGTTAGCGAAGAAACCACCAGTACGTCCGAGCTTACCGCCCTTGGCACCGATCTTAGCGTAGAAATCTGCGCCATACTTATTCTTGTTTGTAGCGGCTGCTGCGCGGCCACCGGCTTTTGTTCCTGCCATGATAATTATCTCCTTGATTAGTTACTCCCGGGTAAAATAAAAGGGCCTCACTACAAGTAGTGAAACCCTCTAATCTCTTCCCGAAATTAAGCTTATGATATCACGCTATTGTTTAATAGTCAATAAGCTTGTACTTACTTAATTATTCCGTGTCATCCCAGCGTAGGCTGGGACCCAAACTAGTTTACGTCGCAGACATTCTAATTGTCATTCTGAACCCCCGATCATGTCGAGGGCAGGCTCCGTGAAGAATCTACAGATCCTTCGACTGCGCTCAGGATGACAAACGAAACAATGCGCCTTCAGCGCAAGAATTGATTGGGTCCCAGCCTGCGCTGGGATGACAGGGGCGTTTCTTAGGCTTTGAGTTGTTTGGAATGCAGAGCTAGTGTCGAGATGATGCTCGGTTGATTGGCTTCTATATCTGTTAATCGAGCCTCGTGATCATCTAATTGTGGCTTAATTTTGAGATTGTCGGTAAGCATACCTAGCATCACACTCACATTAGAGTCAGTGTGCTCCAATAAGGTCTCTAACCTACATATTTCACTCTTAACAAAGCTGGTTGTGGCCAAATGAGCAGTTCCCTGTTTGATCATTACTTTAATCTCTTGTTTATCAGTGGTGGTTAGGCTCATATATTGTCCTTATTTATAAGTATATACGGCATTGTAACTTAGGCTAGCCGTAATAATCGCATCAATTAAGGATTATTTAAGAACTCCCTGTCATCCTCGCGAATGCGGGGATCCAGACAGTGTAATTTTCGATGTAGCATGTATCAAGTTGCATAGATGTAACATGTGACATGTAGCAGAGGTTTGATATTCGGGCTACATGATACTTGTTACTTGCTACATCTATGGTCCATGGTCAATGACACATGATAAATGAATCTAAAGGTCTCGCCTTTTTAGTTAGTTCACATATCAAAAGGCCTCACCTTTATGCCTTAATTATTCCGTGTCATGCCTGCTCCGAACAGCGAAGGGGTAAATTCCGGCTGGGAGTTAGAACTCGTATTAAGATCCTAGGTAAACAAATGAATAGCGTGCTCTATCTATTGTGTTAGTGCCCGAACCAGCGGATTGCACACCAATATACCATTCAAAATAATCACCAGCCACACCAGTAATAACGAACGACAGATTGAAAGTGTCGCCTTGTCCGTAAGCGTTTGCTTGACGAACTATCTGGCCATCCACTATGCCCTCGGCTGATGATATCCTTGTGCCGTTTTTGTAAAGCCAAATGTACAAGTCCGGATTATGTGAAGCCAGCCCAATGTTTAGCCCCATCTGATACTTACCGTCCTTACCCGCAGGTACCGTCATGCGTGAGGTGTTGCTAGC
>JAYVVJ010000102.1:0-3098 GCA_043787015.1 Candidatus Saccharimonadota bacterium
AGCGGCTTTTTGCATTCCACCATAAACTAGCTTCTCAGCGATTTGCTTCTTACCGTTTAACATGACGCGGTTGATGAAGCGCTGAAGCTGAACGCTGCCATAGATACGGTCAGCTGGGATATCACGAACTAATGAGGCGGTCTTCTTGCGTGGCATTATTTTGATCCCTTCTTGGCGCCGTACTTGCTACGACTCTTTTTGCGGCCCTGAACTCCTTGAAGGTCCAGTGAACCACGTACAATATGGTAACGAACACCTGGTAAGTCCTTAACGCGTCCACCACGAACTAGAACAACGGCATGTTCCTGTAGGTTGTGACCTTCGCCACCAATGTAGGCCCAAACTTCATAACCATTGCTAAGACGCACACGGGCGACCTTACGAAGGGCTGAGTTAGGTTTCTTTGGTGTTTTAGTAGTAACTTTGACACAGACACCGCGTTTAAATGGTGCTGGCTTCTCGTAATTACGAGTTTTGAGGTTATTAGTAACGCGTTGCATGGCCGGAGACTTGGTTTTGACAGTCACCTTAACACGTGGTTTGCGCACTAACTGATTAATTGTTGGCATTTATTCTCCTTCTACGGCTGCAATCTGCTGCGGCGAAGACCATGCCTAGTCAACTGCTCGGATTGCTTATTTAATGTGGCTATTGTAACAGATGGATTTAGCTTTGACAACACCTGCGCTGTCATCCTGAAGTATGTCATTCCAGCGAAAGCTGGAATCTCCTAGCAATATGCGCATTACTTAGGTGTGAAGGGAGATCCCAGCTTTCGCTGGGATGACAGTTCCCTAGGCTTCGACTGATTCGCCGATCATCTCTTCAGCTTCTGCTGCTAGAGCTAGATCTTCGAGTTCTTCTTCAGGTAATTTAACTCCTGTACCGACAGGGATCTTGCGGCCTAAGATTACGTTCTCTTTAAGACCATACAATCGGTCAATCTTGCCACTTGTAGCGGCAGCGATTAGGACGCGAGTTGTGTCTTGGAAGGAAGCGGCACTTAGGAATGAATCGGTGCTTAATGAAGCCTTGGTAATGCCAAGAAGTAATTGGTTGAACTTAACTGGGTGTTTCTTTTCTGCAACTAACTCTTCGTTGGCTTCAGCGACAGCTAATTTACTTACTACATCACCGGTAACGAAGTCACTGTCACCAGCTTCTTCGATCTGAACACGGCTGAACATCTGGCGAACGATGATTTCTAGGTGCTTGTCAGCAATGTTCTGACCCTGAGCAGCAAAGATACGTAAGATTTCGTTCATGATGTAGCGCTGAGTTGGTTCGACACCTTGCAAACGGATCAAGTCGTGTAAGTTGATAGAACCATTAGTTAAGCGTTGGCCAGCGATGACGTTATCGCCATCCTTGAGCATGATTTGCTTAAAGCCTGGGATTTCGTAACGAACGACACTTGAAGCGGTAGGGGTTATGACAACAGCCTTATCAGTAACAGTTGCCTTGCCTGACAT
Organism: Candidatus Saccharimonadota bacterium; assembly: GCA_043787015.1. Lineage (GTDB taxonomy): Bacteria > Patescibacteriota > Saccharimonadia > Saccharimonadales > UBA4665 > JAYVVJ01. The sequence continues at coordinate 1,473 of JAYVVJ010000102.1, forward strand.
TGGTGCAACTAGTGGCTCGGAAGCATCTTCTAGGGCTGCAACAACATCTCCGATCATGACATCTGTACCACTCTTAATATGAGCACGGCGTTCGCCGAGCTTAAGAGTGACTTTTTCCTTAGAATCGGCAGTAACTTGAACGATGTACTTATCGCCCTCTTCCCAAGTGTTAGCTAGTCCTGATATTTCAGTTAGGTAAGCTTGACCTTTTGGAGTACGGACTTCGAACAACTCTTCGATACGGCTAAGACCTTGGGCAGTATCATCAGCTAGAACGGCGCCGGAACGGTGCTTAGAGTCTAGGGATAGCTGTGTACCAGGCTCACCAATACTCTGAGCGGCAATTACGCCGATTGGGTGGTGATCAGCAACAAGTAGGCCAGTAGCCGGATCGACACCGTAAGACTTACGTGAAACGCCGCGAACAGATGTACCGCTTAGGGCGCTCATGATCTTAACGCCATCAATAGTCATATCTGCATCAATAGTCTCAGCAATAGCTGGAGTGAATAGTTCACCCTTCCTGATGAAGCCCTTTAGGCTTTCTGCGGCAAAACGGCCTGTAAGACGAGAAGCGTAAGAAACGCCGATTTCTTCAGCATCGCTTCGAAGCATTGCGAAACCTGGATCTGTAGTGTCGTCATCAAGTGTGAATACATCTTGTGAGACGTCAACAAGGCGACGAGTAAGGTAACCGGCATCGGCTGTTTTAAGAGCGATGTCAATAAGTGCTTTACGAGTACCACGAGTACCTGTGAAGTATTCAAGTGGGTTCAAGCCTTGGATGTAACCTGACTTAATCGGTAACTCAATAGCGTTACCAGAAGCATCAGAGAATACTCCGAGCATTCCGACTGACATTTTCATCTGAGAAATGTTACCGCGAGCACCAGAAGTGATAGCGATAGCCATTGATGAATCTTCGTCAACCATTTGCTTGGCGATAGTATCTTGAACTTGATTGTCAATCTTAGACCAGTTTTCAACAGTAAGTCGGTAACGCTCATCATTAGTGATGAAACCTTCAGCAAATTGTTCAGATATAGCCGCAGATCGTTCTTCACCACCTTCTAGAAGCTTTTCCATACCGACAACAGGTGCGAAGTCGCCCATGCCCATACTTAAACCAGATTGAGTAGCGTAATCGAAACCAATGTCCTTAAGATCATCGGCAATTAATGCTGTCTTCTCTTGTCCGTAAGCAGCGTAAACTTGACCCATGACCTTTTGAAGTCGTTTTTTGGTCATAGCTTCATCTTGGAATGGGAAATCTTCAGGGAATGTTTCGTTGAATAGTACACGTCCAAGAGTAGTTGAACGCACTTCGCCGCGGAACGGCATTCGAACATAGCTCTGGAGGTTGACCTTGCCGGCGTCTAGAGCCATAAGGCTTTCGTCTAGGCTTGAGAAAATGTGTACATTCTTCTTATCTGATTTTGGTCGCTCGTAAGTTAGGTAGTAACAGCCGAGGACGATATCTTGCTCAATGTGCAAGATTGGTGATCCATCAGCTGGCTTAAGTAAGTTACGGTTAGCGGCCATGATGTTCTTAGCTTCATCTTGAGCGGCATCACTTAACGGTAAGTGGACAGCCATTTGGTCACCATCGAAGTCGGCGTTGAATCC
>JAYVVJ010000103.1:0-3068 GCA_043787015.1 Candidatus Saccharimonadota bacterium
TAGTTTGCAAGAATTAGTAGCGCCAGCACAGGCATTGTTCATTTGTGCTAAATTGGAAGACGAATTAAAAACACTCGATGAAGCCGACGCTAAAGAACTACTAGAAAGTTATGGTCAATCAGAATCTGGTCTACTTCAGCTAATTCACGCTGCCTACAAAACTCTAGGATTACAGAGTTATTTAACAGCTGGGGAACAAGAAGTTAGGGCTTGGACAATTCATGTGGGTGATACCGCTCCAAAGGCAGCTGGAGTTATTCATGGCGACTTTGAACGTGGCTTTATTGCAGCTGAAATTGTTGATTACAATGACTTAGTTGAGGCTGGAACATTAACTGCTGCTAGATCGGCTGGCAAGGTTCGTACCGAAGGCAAAACATATGTTATGCAGCCTAATGACATTGTAGAATTCCGCTTCAACGTTAGTAAATAGTCGGATTCGTATTCGGTGAACGCCTGCCGAATACTTCTTTCATTCCCTCTTCAAGTAGCTCATTCGGGTTGATATTCATCTGAACCTGCGGCTGTATTTGTTCGGTGGTTTGAGACATAAGATATTCGGCGAGCTCCAAGCTAGGCTCAACAATACTCGTATTAATTGGCATCTGCTTGATACTAGTTTGGGTTTGCTCTAATTGACGACTAATGTGCTGCTGGGATTGATGCTGAGCTGAAAGGTATGCCTGCAGTTGTTGATTGAGCAGCTCAAGGTGCTCGTTCTGACCTTCAGCAGACTTAGATTGCAAATGCTTAGCTTCAGCCATACGGTGCTGAACATGATCTATTAGTTTTCTTAAGCGTAGCTTGTTGTAGCTTCTAAATACAAGGGTTTTGGAGCCAGTACTAATGGTAATCTGGGCACCCATCAAGCGGTGACTATATTCAATTTCATTAATCATATCGAAACGTAGATCGAGGACAGTTAGGTAGCTTAGCGGTTTCTTATCAATTAATAAAACTCTGAAATTCGTAGCCACTAACAAACTGAATCCAGCCTCGTAATAACCGTTCACACACTCATATATAACTTCTTCGGGTAGGATGATATTAGGCAGTTCATCGACTTCACTCTTGCCCCATGTGATGTGGCTGAAGCCTATTTGCTTTAACTGAATCTGGACTGATTCTCTGCTGACCATAACCCCTCCTACATTTACAATCTAATATTAAATTATTATTAAATCGTTGGTAGTGAACATAATCACGTAGTCAGTGCGACATTAATCACACAAACAGTGGTCTGCGTCTAGTCAGCATTGGTTGACTTGAGCCAGTAAAGCAACCATAATACAGATATGTTAGCCACTCCAGAAGAAATGGCCAAACTCGTTGGGTTATTCAAAGACCGTGGCGTCATGCAGACGTACAAGAAGGGTGAGTACATCATCCGGCCTGGCGAAACTCCGCCAGGCATTTTTTATATACACACTGGTTTAGTCAAAGCCTATGACATCACGAAGTACAATGAAGAAAACCTACTTATTATCCGCAAGGAGGGTGAGTTATTCCCACTTATATGGGCTGTAACAGGACAAGAAAGACACGTTATCTATCAGGCGATAGTGCCAACTACGACATGGCAAATTAGCCGAGAAACTTTCCTAGAAAATTTATCTAAAAATCCTAAGGTACTGACACCAGTACTCGATATGACCATCGAAATGTATCGCCTTCATAGTGAAAGAATATTTAATCTAGAGTATCGGACTGTGCGAGAACGAATAATCTCGTTTCTTCAAACAATGGGACGAAGATTCGGCACCGAAACTAAAGATGGTTTGATGATCAACGTACCTTTGCGGCATCAGGACATAGCCAGTTCTATTAATTCAACCAGAGAAACTACTAGTCGAGAATTAGCCGTATTAGAGCGGCGCGGCCTTCTTACCAGCAAGCAATCGATTATCACAATCAAAGACTCTGAAGGCCTTCAAAAATACCTAAGTTAATTACTTCCAGTGAGTAATAATATCTTGAATCACTTTTAGTACGGCTTTGTGTTCGGGCACATCTTTGGAGTCGTAATAATGATCAATTCCTCTAATAAATTCGACGACATTCAAACAATATATTTCATCGGCCGTAATGTGCATAGAATCAACTGCTTCAACGCTGGCTAATGGAGTAGCCACAATTAACTTGTCTATTCCGGCCATTTTCAAATAATCAGCAGCGACGTCTAGTGGGAAACCAGACTCTAGGCCATCTGATACGACTATAACATTTCGACCTTTGAGTAGAGTTTTATCAATAATTCCACCGTCGCCTATCAGTCGATTCATCTCGTGCATTTTAAGTCGTCGTTCTTGATCTATATAGCCAGAGTACTCTCGCCTAAAATCAGCTATTTGACCTTGGGAGTAGTACTTGTTGTAGACCATTGAATGGCCGTCAGCCGTACCGGCTAAGGCTTCCGGTTCCTGAGGAATTTTTATCTCGGAAGTTACTAGTAGCATTAATACGCAGTGCAATTGACTGGCGATTTGAGCACCGACCATCACTCCCCCGTCGTTAAGCGCCACTACAGCACAGTTCTCGTAGCGATACTTGTCAGTTAGACGGGCACCAAGCATTCTTCCAGCTTGAAGTCTTGAGGCGAAATACATTCTAGAAGTGTAGCCTAATTAAACACAAGGGGAAAGGGGCTAGCGTTCAGGGGATAGACTATGCCCCACCTATACCCTGTACCCTGACCGCTACACCCTCTTCAATAGATAGAAGCGCTCTTTGTTGCCTTTGGCACCGGCAATTTCAGAATCTGCCTTATAAATAATCACAAAACCACCATGTGTCCAAGCCTCAAAATCCTTTAAAATATCGCGCCGCATACTGTCGTTCTTGATTACACCTTTGTGCTTTAGATTACTCTGAGCAGCTTCGAATTGAGGCTTTACCATGACGGCAATTTGAGTATTTTTAGTACAAAGTTTAGCCACACTTGGCAGGATAAGTCTAAGAGAAATAAATGATACGTCAGCTACGACAATGTCCGGGCTGGAATCAAGAACGACGAACGAAGAATTCTGAAGTTGTGATTCATTCGTCGTTCGTCGTTCGTCGTTCTTTAT
>JAYVVJ010000104.1:0-3067 GCA_043787015.1 Candidatus Saccharimonadota bacterium
GGCGAAGTAGCTTCTGCGACGATCAAGACTTACCCCGGGGCAACCTGTAATATCAAAGTTATGTACAACAAGGTAGCCAGTACCGAAGCTGGATTGGGCGATAAAATAGCCGATTCATATGGAGTTGTTAGTTGGGACTGGACGATAGGAAAGTCCGTGCCAGAGGGATTGTGGCCGGTTGATGTGACCTGCGCTCATCATTCAACATCTGGGTTTGTTCAGGGGTTTATATTAGTCACAGCTAACTAATGTTTTTTGTTTAAAAATTTGGTGTGGACTAATCTAGCCAAGACTAAGCCAATGATTACTAGAGATATATTCATAAATAAGCGGGAACCGTTATTGGTAAAAGTTTGAGGTAAAAAATCAACTTTAATTACCAAAGCTTGATTGGCGTAAACTGGAGTTACCCGTGAAGTTATGATTGTTGAATCAGCAGTTTTGTTGATAGTAATCTGGCAATTTGTAGTGTCTTTTGTTGAATTAATGGCAGTGTAACAGCTTGGAGTTCCTTGAATTTTAGAATTGAACTGTGTGGGAATGTATAGCGTTGCATCAACTTTGTTAAAAGTATCCGACCAGCCTCGGCCATTTACGCTGAGCAGGAATTCATCAAATTTTTTAGTTAGATCGATGACGCCTTTAGTTTGATAATTGATTCTGATGGTTTGAGAACCACTTAGAGTGATCGAAGAGTCGCCGATTGTTAAAGTGACGTTATTGTCATCGGAAAGTACTGTGTATGGAATTGGGTAACCGGCAACATCACTTACGCTCGATATTTTGATACCTACCGAATTACCTTGAAATTTTTCTGGCAGAACGCGTTTGAGGCCAGTAAAGCCGGTCGCAGGGAAGTTGGCTACAATGGTTTCGTCGCTAGTTAAAAGGCTTAATCCTCGGCTGTCTCGGCTGAGACGATAGACGCCTGTGAAGCTATCGAAAGTAATTTTCTGATCTGTTGTAGCTGCCATGGCGGGAACCTGGAACAGACATAAGATACAGAAAAATAGCGGGACTATAAATAATTTGATCAATTTCATTGCACAATCTTCGTGGTATTGAATATCGCTTTCCATTGCTGATTAGAAAGACTGTTTTTAGAATGGACTGTTAGAAGCGTGCCCTTGGCTAATAGTAGGCCAGATTGACCATTGGGTATGAGGGTTCCAGCTTGCCAAAATTTAGTTAATGCGACAGTACCTAATGAGACTTTGAATTGGGCATATGGATGAATACCGAGAGCAGAGTAGTAAGGCTGAGCATCAGTGCCTATAGACTCGGGAGCAATCTGTTCGTTGAAAGATATAGTATTGCCTTGATAAATAGCATCGAAGGATAGTAAACGATTGTCAGAGTCGTAGTTATAGCTTGAAGAATCAATCTTGATTAAAGAACTTACCGGCACTATCACCTTAAAATTAACTTGACTGCGGATTGTTGGAGGTAGAGGATTGGGAGTTAGCTGAACAATATATAATATTATTCCGGCAAACACGAACACTACTGACAATACTAATTTCTTAACATTTGTTCTTACGTGGTGCTGTTTGGTTTCGAATTTCATGTAAAGCTTACCAGCTAATTACCCAAATTGTGCCAACTCCACCAGTTCCGCCAGCGCCAGCTGATGCAGTACCGGCACCGCCACCACCGCCACCACCTCCAGCTTGGCCGCCATTACCGCCAGGACAACCGACACCACCACCGCCACCGTTAGCGCCACCACCACCGCCACCAGTACCGGACTTTATAGAGCTTCCAGCTGATCCGTTAGTGCCCGTTCCTCCACTACCACAGGCGGAACCTGAAGTTCCTATTGCACCACCACCGCCTGCTGTATAGGTTTGGCTGCTGCCACCAGCACCGGCCGTACCAGTCGAGTTACCGGAGTTAACACTAGCACCGGCACCACCACCACCTGCGCTGTGTAGAGAACTACCACCAGCACCACCAGTTGTGTTAGCGCCAGGAGAACCTCCGCCTCCTCCGCCTCCATATTCAGCATTACCGCCCGCATTACCAGCGTTGGCAGTTCCGCCATTGCCAGTTCCGCCTCCCGCTCCTGAGCCTGATGCTGAGTTGGTGTTTGCGGCTGCTCCTAGCGGATTACCACCAGTAGCACCAGTGATTGTTGTGGCTGAAGTTCCTGCTACCGCAGTACCTCCACCACCTCCGCCGCCGCCTAGACCAGGAGCTAAGCCTCCACCTCCTGCACCACCACCACCACCGTATGCAATATTGTAGATAATTCCTGTACAGCTTGCGGCACTTGAAAAACAGCTATTACCTCCAACGCCACCGTTACCACCATTGACGCCGTTACCAGAAGCTCCTGTACCAGAAGTGCCTGCTATGCCAACATTAGCGCTAGCAGTTGATCCAATATCAGAGGCAGCAAACACCTTGGAAGAGTACGCACCGCCACCACCACCACCACCAGCGTTTCGTTCAGATCCACCAGACTTTGAACCACCACCACCACCACCACCACCACCACCAACTTGGATGACTTGAATGGCTGTAACGTTAGTTGGTTTAGTCCAAGTATTGTTGCCACTTGTGTAAGTCTGAATGTCGGCGTAATTGTCCATGGTAATCCAGACGCTATTCGCACATCCTTTAAACCGGTTATTGGTTGAGTCAAAATACATACCGCCATTCGTACATGTAGGTGCGCTAGCGCTACTGCCTAGAACTAATACTCTACCAGCCGAAACAGTCGTTGTTGCAGTAAGACTGATGCCAGCAAAACCGTTGATTGTGGTCGATCCACCAAACGCATTACCTACAGTTACGTTAGTTGTTGAGCCTGATCCACCATTACCGAGTGTAATTGTCTGAGTTACGGCCGTGGTGCCGGTTTGTCCAATGTTAATAGTCTTTGCTACGCCACTCGTTCCAAGACTGATTGTTCCGGTTGAACCCGTATCTAGAGTTAAAGTAGCAGCACCTTGAGCATTAATGCTGAAAGCTTGTCCTGAAACTCCCTGAAGCGTATAAGCTCCAGTATTACCAAAAGTAGTATTACCAGCTGCACCACCAAATGTGATGTTACCAGTCGCCG
>JAYVVJ010000105.1:0-3047 GCA_043787015.1 Candidatus Saccharimonadota bacterium
ATGAGTGCAGCTACAATGGTGTTCTTCAAAACTAGCGGCGGTGTACTTTCAGATGCCAAAATTCGATTAGCTCTTGTCCAGGCTGTAGACGTACCAAGCATAATCAAGCAACTAGGTTATCCGACACGTGCGGTCAGACAGCCCTTACTCAATGGACAATTAGGTTTTGATGCTTCCAAACAACAATCAGGTTTTGATTTAAGTGCGGCTAAAGCAACACTTGAAGCCGATGGCTGGGTTGTAGGAAAAGACGGCATAAGAACTAAAGCCGGAAGTAAGTTAACTTTCAGATTAAATGTGGCCGACAATCCTGAATACCGTTTAGTAGTTGAAAGTTTGAATAAATTTTGGCTGGCTGCAGGTGTTAAGATGGTGCCGGAATTCTTGAATTCTGCTGATTTCCAAGGTACATTGTCCCAGCATAATTACGAGGCTGTTCTTTACGGTATATCTATCGGCGTAGATCCGGACGTATTCGTCTATTGGGATAGCTCACAAGCTGACGTTCGTTCAAGCAACCGATTAAATCTATCAGAGTATAAGAATGCAACTGCCGATGCTGCGCTTGAAGCTGGCCGAACTCGTACTAATCCAGAATTAAGAGTTGTTAAGTACAAACCATTTCTTACAGCTTGGCAGCAGGATAATCCTGCGCTAGGACTTTATCAGCCACGCTCGTTGTATCTTACTAACGGCACAGTAAATGGCTTAAATGCTCACACGCTTAATAGCCCGACCGATCGATATAGCAATGTTGAGAACTGGCAAATTCGACTAGCAAAAGTAACTAACTAGGAGCAATGCTACTAGTTAGTTATCCTGAGCGCAGTCGAAGTATCTGTTTTTAGTTGCACACAGATTCCTCGACTACGCTCGGAATGACATGGCTTGAGTCGGTAGCACGAAAGCCGGGGGGGCACGCCCAAATGTAGAAGGACGGAGTCCGCTGTCCTCTCAGCCGCACCAATTTAGCACGGGAACCGTAAGCATAACGGTACAAATTGTGTTATCATAACTGTATAAGATATTGCTTATAATGATGAGGGGATACAGGGGTTAATGAGTAAAATTGCACACTATTTGCAAGACCATATCATAGGTGAAGTTATGACTAGCACTGACGCTAGGCGTTACTTCGCAACCGATGCTAGTATTTTTCAATTAGCACCAGCTGTAATTGTATATCCACGTAATGAAAATGATGTTCGTAAGACTGCTCGCTTCACATGGCAACTAGCTGAACGAGGTCGAATTATCCCAATGACTGCCCGCGGTTCTGGCACAGACCTGACCGGCGCGGCTTTAAGTAGCGGAATCATGATGGTATTCCCGGCTCATATGAATCGAATTCTTGAACTTGATACCAAAACTAATACAGTAACTGTCGAACCAGGAATTAATTACGGCAAACTTCAGCAAACACTACAAACGCATGGTCGATTCCTGCCTCCATATCCGGCATCTTTTGAATACTCAAGTATCGGCGGCGCTGTAGCCAATAATGCCACCGGAGAGAAATCAATCAAATACGGCGATACCCGAAAATACGTTAAATCGTTACGAGTAGTTCTGGCAAATGGCGAAATCATCACCACCGGTCGTATCTCGAAGCGAGAGTTAAGTAAGAAGCTTGGGCTAGCAACTTTCGAGGGCGAAATATATCGATCTATCGACACGATTCTTGAAGAGAATGTTGAATTAATCGAAGACATGCGACTAAATGTCGTTAAGAATAACGCTGGCTATAATCTTTTGAATATCAAACGCAAAGATGGTTCATTTGATCTCACGCCGCTATTCGTTGGCAGTCAGGGAACACTAGGTATTGTGACTGAAGTCACGTTTACGACAGAAGAGCACAACCCAAAAACTACATTACTTCTAAGTAATTTTGATAGCATTGAAGAAGCTCAAGCAGCAATCATCGAACTGAATGGGTTAAGCGATAGACCAAGTGCCATAGAACTAGTTGATTCAAAATTATTAGATCAAGTTCATGCACTTAACCCTAATCAACTCAAGTCTATACTTCAGCCACCATTTGCACCGATAGTCTTGATAGTTGAACTTGATTCGTCTGAACGACAAATCAAGAAACATACAAAACAGGTTATGAGAATTTTAGAGGCTCATTCTACTAGCGTTCAAGCGTCATCTTCACCTGAAAAACAGCAATTGATCTGGAAAGTTCGCCAAGCCTCTAGTACCATTTTGGTCCATAATCAAGGACTACTTCAAGCAGTGCCGATTATCGAAGATGCTTCTGTGCCAATTGATAAATTGCCAGATTATATCAACGGCTTGTATCAAATTTTTGAATCGAATAATTTGCCAGTTGGCATTTGGGGGCACGCCGGTATCGCCAATCTTCACGCTCAGCCAAGGCTAAATCTAGGTCAAGTTGGTGATCGCCAAAAAGCTTTCCGAATGATGGATCAATGGAACAAATTGGTTATCGAATTAGGTGGCACTATCAGCTCTGAATCAGGCGATGGAAGGATTCATACGCCATATCTTGAAGCACTTTACGGAGCTGATATCTACGCTCTACTCGGTAAAGTTAAGACAGTTTTTGATCCTTATGGCACACTCAATCCAGGTGTGAAATTCGGCACAACCATCGACGATCTCAAAGCTACTATTCGCTCCGAATACGGCCTCGAACATCTTTACGACCACCTGCCTCGAAGCTAGAATTAAGACTAATAGAGCGCGAGATCGGACAGCGGACTAAAGTTCTTCTCCGTTCCGGCGTGCTCGCACCGAGCACCTGCGCGCGTCCTCACTCCGACGCCTCCCGTTCGCTTTGCTCTCTCTATGAGGTTCTGCGTCCTCACAAGAGGTGATCCAAATAAAAAGAACTCGACTAAAGCCAAGTTCTATTTATTCGGTGGAACTATACAACTCCGCTAGAACCTATTTTATCTCAAAAGATTGAATAAAGAGAATGATTAGCCCTAGGCAGCGGCAGAAATGGTGTGGCGTGACAGGGGTCTTTGATGAAAAATGATATAATATTCTAAGAAGGACTTATAGATATGGACGCA
>JAYVVJ010000106.1:0-7178 GCA_043787015.1 Candidatus Saccharimonadota bacterium
TGCTCGGCTATAGGTCGAGCTTTTTATTTGGCTCACCGCCAGACATGACGTCGAACCTCGTCGAGAGAGTGAAGCGAACGGGAGGTCGTGGAGCGAGGACGCGCGCAGGAATTAATTCCGAGCACCCCGCAGAGGAATAGGCCGTAGGCCGCTAGTCCTCTTTGAATTATTTATGAGTTAAACGCCACCAGAGCGAAGGTTGGACGATTGGCTCAGATATTTTTGCTGAAACCGAAGCACCAGCAGAAGTTATAATATTTCCTACAGACGAGTCTTTGGTAATAGGAGCTTTTAAATTAACCAGGGCAACAACCGGTTTGTCGATAATCTTACCTTGAAAGGCCAAGGCATTTACGTCTTTTTCGGCGACAACTGAAACTGTTGTTCCCCATGGAACTTGATAAGTACCGACAGTTTGACCGGAAGCCACAGCAGTATCTAATGAGAAGGTTTTCTGTGATGATTTGAGTAGAGCTAGAGCTTTGGTCATAGCGTCTGTCCGATCGGTGGCTTTCATGACGCTGCCTATGATAGTTATTTTATAGCTTGCTGATAATGAATATTCCGCTGAGAATAAGTATGCACCTCCAGCTTCGTCGCTGTTGCCAGTTTTTAGGCCGTTGATTCCTGACGTACCAAGTAACCAATTGACGTTCTTTACAGTTCCCGCCACTGGCAATACGGCTCTAGTCTGAGCTGTAATTTCGGCTATCACCGAATTATTTTTAACAATCTCACCGAGCAGTACTAAGTCGCTAGCTGTGCTAACGGAAGTTGGCGACAAGCCACTAGCATCAGTGCCTACACGGGTATTGAATAATTTGTAATCAGCCAGCATCTTATTCGCATAATCAGCATAATTTGTCAGAGATCCAAAAGCCCAGATTGCAAGACTATCAGCTAGATTATTTGCGGAAGGTAACAGTACTGCTTGTAGAACTTGATACTCAGTTAATTGCTCACCAACCACTACTGGTGTGACCGAACCTCCAAGCGCTACGTATTTGTGATATATATCAACATCTGCTTGGGTTAAAGTAAGTGTCGGACTTAGTTTGTCGGCAGATATTGGCTTAGCTCTTAGAACCGCAAGAGCGGTAATTAATTTGGTTATACTGGCTGTCGGAACAGGAGTTTGATCACCACTGGTTGCCAGAACACCAAAACCAGATGCCCCGATGGCGGCTTGACCGGTTTCAGGCCATACCAAATTAGAATCGTTTTTTGATTGAGATAATTGGTAACTAATACTGGGCTTCAGCGGCGATGGAACTTGCTTAAGGTGTTGGTTGATATTTCCGCCTAAACCAATAGCTAAAGTAAATGCCAACACCGTTGATATGATAAATTTATCTGTTCGAGTAATACGCATAGTCTTTACGCTAATAATACAATAGACCAGAGGTAGTTGGATAGTTCAATAGTGCAATAGTTTGATTGTCTGATAGTTTTATTGTCATCCCAGCAAAAGCTGGGATCTCCCTAGGAACTAAGTAATACCTAAATTAGTAGGAGATTCCAGCTTTCGCTGGAATGACAGGACGATAAAACAATACAACAATTACACCATTTTATTATAAAACTATGAGCAGTTTGGGGTATAATATATGTACTGATTAACGAAAGGGTATAAGAAATGACGTGGATAATTTTAGCAGTAGTAGTTGTGATAATATTGGCCGCTGTAGCAATGTACAACGGTCTAGTTCGTTTGAACGTACAATCTGAAGAAGCTTGGAGCGACATCACTGTCCAACTTAAGCGACGTTATGATCTGATTCCTAATTTGATTACCACAGTTAAAGGATATGCTGCTCACGAAAGTCGCGTTTTCGAAAGCGTTACTAGTGCGCGTGCCAATGCACTCAGCGCCACTACCGTAGCCGATACAGCCAAGACTGATGGCGATTTCCAGAAAACCATGAAGAGCTTATTTGCTGTTGCAGAAGCCTATCCAGACCTCAAAGCCTCTCAGAACTTCCAGGATCTACAAGCTGAACTTACAGATACAGAAGACAAGATTCAGGCTTCACGCCGTTTCTACAATGGTGTAGTTCGTGACTTCAATACAAAGCGCACTGTTTTCCCTACCAATGTTTTCGCCTCAATGCTCGGATTCAAGCTAGATAAAGAATTCTTCGAGCTAGACGATGCTGCTACAACAGCTGTTTCTCAGCCAGTTGAAGTAAAATTTTAATACTAATCGGAACTATAAGTAATGTATAGCGATATTGCTGCCAATAAACGTAAGACGGTTTTGTTAATGTTTGGGTTCATGGTTTTCGTGACCGGTATCGTCTGGGTATTTAGTAAGTATCTAGACGGCAATAATAGTAGCAATGGCGTATTTTATGGCGGTATTATTGGCGCCGCCGTCTATACACTATTTTCATATTATGCCGGTTCCAAGATGGCTCTAGCCTTTAACAAGGCCAAAGAAATTAAAAAGTCAGACAACCCTCGGCTATGGCGAATAGTTGAGAATCTAAGCATTACCGAAGGCTTACCAATGCCAAAGGTTTATATAATCGATGATCCAGCCTACAACGCTTTCGCTACAGGCCGCGATCCAAAATCTGCTTCAGTTACAGTCACTTCAGGATTACTCGAAGGTATGGACGATAATGAAGTAATTGGAGTCGTGGCTCATGAAATGGGACATATCAAAAACTACGACATTAGAGTTAGCTTGGTGGCGTTCGCACTAACAGCAGTTATATCTTTACTAGCCGATATTATTCTTCGATTGACATGGTTTAGCGGTAATCGTGACCGCGGAAATAATAATCAGATTTTTTTGATATTAGGAATTGTAGCTGCCGTTATCGCGCCAATTGTAGCGACGCTTATTAAATTAGCGATAAGTCGTCAACGCGAATACCTGGCTGATGCTACAAGTGCACTGTCTACTCGTTATCCCGAGGGATTGATCAGTGCATTAACCAAAATCGGTGAGCAGGGCGGCGCAATGCGACATCCGAATACTTCTACTGCCCATCTGTTTTTCGCGAATCCACTCAAGTCAAGTGGCCTTACGAAGCTTTTCAGCACTCATCCACCAATTGAAGAACGTATAGCTAGACTTAAGTCGATGGATAATCACGCCTAAAGATTATGGCCAAGCGTTCAAAATCACTTTCGAAGACTAACCCAGTTAAGAAAGTCGAGAAGTCCAAGGTTAATATAACTCTCCCAAGTGTCTGGGCATTGACTAGGGGAGCCACAAAACTAATCTTGCAAAACCGCGTTATTTTTCTAGGCGTAACTATCGTTTATGCCATATTGACGCTCCTCTTCGTCGGTATTGCCAGTAATACTGACATAACTGCACTTAAACAAGCATTCGCCGGTAACTCTTCTATAAGTACTGGATTCAACGTATTTTTGAATTTGCTAGGTACCAGTAGCGGTAGTTCCAATACCGCTTCCGGTGCATATCAATTCATATTAGCTATCATCGCAAGCTTGGCGATTATTTGGGCGCTTCGGCAAGTTGTTTCAGGAGTAAAGATCCGAATACGTGATGCATATTACCGAGGAATGTACGCTCTCGTGCCATTCATACTCATTCTCTTGGTAATAGGTTTGCAGCTTCTGCCGTTAATTATCGGGTCAGCAATCTATGCTCAAGTAATGAGTAATGGTATTGCTGTACTGCTATTTGAAAAAATACTCTGGGGTATACTATTTGGATTCTCGGCCCTAATTAGTCTCTACCTGCTAAGTTCATCGACGTTTGCGCTATATATTGTAACTTTGCCTGATATGACTCCAGTCAAAGCACTTAGGTCAGCTCATGCATTAGTCAAAGGTCGCCGAATAGTATTGATCCGAAAATTAATATTTTTGCCACTACTATTGTTCGTAGCCGCGGCGATAATCATGTTGCCATTTATCCTATGGATGGCTTTCTTGGCCCAAGCCGTATTCTTTGCTCTTGGAATGTTTGTTTTGCTGATCGTTCATGGTTATCTTTTCGCCCTATACCGAGGATTAATTAATGAATAAGCAGCAGGCGTCCGAGCGGATTGGTAGGCTGCGCGAGTTAATTAATGATTATCGTTATCACTATCACGTTCTAGATGAATCAATCATGAGCGAGGCTGCGGCCGACAGTCTGAAACACGAGCTTACAGTTCTTGAGGCTGAATATCCAGATTTGATTACACCAGATTCACCTTCACAGCGCGTAGCGGGCAAGCCTTTAGAAGGTTTCGCAAGTGTTGAACATAGTATCCGAATGCTAAGTCTTAATGATGTTTTTGATGCAGCTGAAATTCAGGCTTGGGAAGAGCGAATTAGCAAATTGTTACCACCGAAAACCAAGCTAGAATATTTCGCAGACATCAAAATGGATGGACTAGCCTGCGCTCTGATATATGAAGACGGCATTTTAGTTCGAGGAATAACTCGGGGTGATGGTTTCGTTGGCGAGGATGTGACAACCAATATCCGAACAATTGATTCCATACCTTTGCAGCTACGTTCTAGTAGCGCTTTCAAACAATTCCTTGTGGGCCGGACTGAAGTTCGAGGCGAGATTGTCATGTACAAAACCGACTTCGAAGCATTGAATGCTGAACGAGCGAAGGAAGGCAAGCCGCTATTTGCCAATCCTCGTAACACGGCTGCTGGCACTATTCGTCAACTCGATCCGCAGCTTGTTTCCGAGCGTAAACTATATTTCCGAGCCTATGACCTACTACGTGATGAGCCGAATGAAGTACCGTCCAATGACTTTGCCTACAAGGCTATAAGAGGTTTAGGTTTACTTGCAAGCACCGATTGCAAAGTCCTAGATTCTGTTAATGAAATTATGGGTTTCGCGAAAGCTTGGGATACTAAACGCCAAGACTTGCCTTTCAATACCGATGGCCTAGTCGTTAAAGTCAATGATCGTGATATTTTCCGTCGACTAGGTGTAGTCGGTAAAGCACCAAGAGCCGCCATCGCCTATAAATACGCAGCAGAGCAGGCAACCACTAAAGTTATTGATATCTTTGTTTCAATCGGTCGCACTGGTGCCGCAACGCCAGTAGCAATGCTTGAAGCGGTGGTTGTAGCAGGCAGTACTGTTCAGATGGCAACTTTGCACAATGAAGGTGAGATCGCTCGTAAAGACATCAGAGTCGGGGATACTGTCATAGTACACAAAGCTGGCGATATTATTCCTGAGGTTGTTGAACCACTAGTCAGCTTGCGCGATGGGAGTGAGAAAGTATTCGTTATGCCGAAGAATTGTCCAGAATGCGACACTTTACTTGTTAAGTATAAAGTCGAAGATGCTATCTGGCGTTGCCCTAATCACAATTGTCCTTCTCGTTCATGGAAGCGTATTGAACATTTTGCCAGTAAGTCTGCCCTAGACATCGAAGGTCTCGGTGAGAAAAATGTCATCGCATTGATTGAATCTGGATTAGTAAAAGACCAAGCAGACATATATAAGTTGAAAGTTGATCAAGTTATAGAGTTAGAAAGATTCGCTGAAGTGTCGGCCAATAAGTTGGTAGTTGCCATTCAATCTAAAACTAAGCCGACATTAGCCCGTTTTGTCTATGGGCTAGGAATAAGACATATCGGTACGCAGACAGCTATCGATCTCAGCAATCATTACCGCAGTCTAGAGGCGCTAGCTGAGGCAACCATAGTAGATTTGAATGATATTGAAGGCATAGGTGAGATTGTGGCTGAATCGGTCGTAGAGTGGTTCGCTGAGCCGCACAATCAAAGCCTTCTAAGTAAATTCCGTGAAATTGGCGTCTGGCCAGAAAAAGTCGAGAAAGTCGGTGGAGTATTAAGTGGCATCAACTTCGTCGTCACAGGTTCGTTAGACAGTATGGGACGAGACGAAGCCGCTGAACGCATTCGAGCTCAAGGCGGCACATTCCAATCTAGTCTAGGCAAAGATACGACATACATAGTAGTTGGCCACAACGTGGGTGCCAGCAAGCTGACCAAAGCCACCAAACTCGGCACCACCCAATTAGATGAAGCTGCCTTCCTAAAACTCCTGAAAGGGATTTGAGATTAGAGATTTGTGATTAGAGAACCCACGCTTCAAGTCGAGTCTAGATATAGGGCGCCAGACGATAATTCCCTAATCTCAAATCACCAATCACTAATCCCCAATCTGTTGCTATTTGACAACCATGAGCCTTTTGATATTATGAATGTAATTCGTGCGTCCAAGCGGCGTGTGAAACAAAAACTTTCAAAACAAAAAGTACACCCGCCGCCGGGTGGGCACGCACGAAAAAACAAGTCGCTGATACGTCGGCGGCTTTTGTTTTGCTACTCAATTTGCTAAACTTTGTTAGTTAAAAGTTTGTAAAGTTATCAAGTTCATAAAGCAGGAATGCCTGACTTTCAACTTTATAGACTTTCTAACTTTTTACTAAAAATGCTTTGCATTTTTGCGGGGACATAGCTCAGTTGGCTAGAGCGCTTCCATGGCATGGAAGAGGTCCAGGGTTCAAGTCCCCGTGTCTCCACCAGATTTACTTCTAAGGTAACTTGAAATAACACCTTGTTTACCCTAGAATAGATAAGTCCTATCATGGCTCTTTAGCTCAGTTGGTAGAGCAGCGGCCTGAAGAGCCGCGTGTCCCCAGTCGGCGAACGAGAAGCGGAGGAATAGAGATGCTCGCATATCTATTCTGAGCATCGCAGGAAGGAGCCCACTCGTGGGCGATGTCTGGGAGGGACAGATTCGAACTTTAACAAATTAGTATAACCAATATGGCTCTTTAGCTCAGTTGGTAGAGCAGCGGCTTGAAGAGCCGCGTGTCCCCAGTTCGAGCCTGGGAGGAGCCACCAGTCATTTCATGACTAGTATAAAGTCGAAAGTACAAAGTTCATAAAGCTAGGCAAGTCAGACAACTTGGTACTTTATAAACTTTTAACTTTTTGACTTGAGATTTATCTCGCGGGTGTAGCTCAGTTGTTTAGAGCGCGTCCTTGCCAAGGACGAGGCCAAGGGTTAGAGTCCCTTTACCCGCACCAAATGGGCCTGAACGTCATTCGTTCGGGCTTTTTTGTTGCCAACTAAGGTGATGAGAGTGCTTATTTCTGGGGTGTAAACATTATTGTTAGCATCCAGCCTAAAACCAGCAGGGAAAACAATTTGTTTAAACCTTAACCTATTTTCCTGTGATGTAAGTGGGTCTAAAAACTTCTGA
>JAYVVJ010000107.1:0-7162 GCA_043787015.1 Candidatus Saccharimonadota bacterium
ATACTATCGGACACTGGCATCTCCCTTTAAGACCGGTTAATTATACTCTTAAGTCAAGAGAAAATCGAGCCCCTAAGAGCCATGACCATTATGAGATTAAAGTTACAACAACATGTTTATCCTTAACGTGTTAAGATAAATTTAATAAGAGGGAAACAAAAATCTCATGCCTAGAGATATAGAAAAGCCAAACTTTAGAGATATCCCCCTCACTGGCTTGCGCGGTCTTCCGCCGGGATGGTTTGAAGATTTCGATGTGTCGGATGCACATTACGTCTACGAAGACGTTAACACTAGACCAATAACACAACCCATTCATATTGACTCAGTCTTCAAACATTCTGTTAGCCTACCTCATGCTGAGTACACTGTTAATGGAGATTTAGTTAAGCTTGGGAATGAAGATCTCCCAATTTACAACTATAAGGACGAGATCCTCAAAGCAATTCGGGAAAATTCATATGTAGGGATAAAAGCTGAAACTGGTAGTGGCAAAAGTACTCAACTAATACAATATTTATTAGAAGAAGAGAAGTTTGAATCAATATTTCTAACTCAACCAAGGCGAGCAGCCGCTAGAAACGTTTACGAAAGAGTCCGTGGTGAAATAGATGATAAAAAAGGATTTGGAGCTTCTGGAAAGTTAGTGCGCTTTCAGAATGGTGGAGAAAAACATGGGCCAGACGATGCTATAGCATCTATCGTGACTGATGGACTTCAAGTGGCGATTGAACTAAGCAGAAAAAACAAAACGGGTAATATAGCATTAATAATTGATGAGATCCACGAGTGGAATCCACATATTGAAGCTCTTATCGTATTAGCTAAGCGACTTATAGAGGTCAATCCGAATTTTAAAGTGATTGGATCTAGTGCCACTATGGACGCCGAAGGCCTAGCAAATTATTTTGCAGATGTATGTGACACGAAACCTCCGGTAATAGAAGTAGAAGGACGGAATTTTAATATTATAAAGACTGAGGAGCCGGATTCTACGGTCGTAGAGCAAACGGTAATTGAAATTGAGAAAATGTATCTGGAAAATATATATAATGACACTCCTCAAAATGCCATATTAGTATTTCTGCCAGGAGTTAGAGAAATTAAAGATTGTTTGGATGAAGTTTCAAAACTTCTGAGCCCTGATATTGCTAATAAAACGACGCTACTAAAACTACACGCCAAAATGCCAGTTAATGAACAACAAGCTTGTTTTAAAAATTACGAAGGGGTTAAGGTCATATTCTCGACTAACGTAGCTCAAACTAGTCTAACGATTCCTGATGTCGGTGTAGTAATTGATTCAGGTCTTGAAAGACGAATCGAGATCAAAGACGGAGTTCAAGGGCTTGAACGTCATCCTACTTCGAAGGCTGATTGTGATCAACGAGCTGGACGTGCCGGTCGAGTAAGCGACGGGCGATATATCCTAACCAAATTAGATGAAGATACTCCCCACGTTCAATATATTTCAAGAGATGATTATGGTATACCGGCAATACTTAGAACTGACATTGTTCGAAACACTTTGTTATTTGCAGGTGCTGGTTTAGATATCGCTAAAGTAGGCCTTTATCACCCGATAGGCAGTGAAAGAATAAACGATTCTCTAAATACTCTGAGAATGCTTGGAGCAGTTGATGAAAACAATGAGATAACAAATTTAGGTAAGAAAATGAACAAATTCCCGCTAATGCCACAGTCCGCCAGAATGATGGTTGAAGCATTAAACCATTCAGAACTCATTAGGGCGTACATGTCTGCAATCGTATCAGCAAGAGAAATTGGTGGGTTACAAAACTTCATGCATGGAAGTGATAAAAGATGGAAGGCTCTAAGCGAAGAGACTACTTCGGACTTATTAACTCAGCTAGACATATTTATTGCAACTCAGGGCATGAATAAGGATGAAATGAAAGAGCTTGATTTAGATTTAAATAATGTCGAGCGTGCGAGCGAGCATTATTTCAAAATAGCAAAACGTTCCAAGGCTCAAAAAATTACAAAGAACAATATTTTACCACCCACTCATGAAGAAAGAGAGATACTCAAACAGTGTATTCTTGCTGGATCTGTGAATTCTATATATAGATCAATTGGAGATGGAAATTACGTAAAAATTGATGATGCTAACGGTATTATAAGACGAGCCAGTAACAGAACAACAGTCACCGAACATTCAGAAATTAAAGTTGGCACTGCATTTCGTGTCGAATACTTCCTTAATGGAGACCGTAAAGAAAAACATATTTTCCAGGATATAACTAACGCTACTATCCAAGCAATTGGTAGAGTAGCGACGCATTTAAGCGTATGGGAATCTGCAGATCTGGTCCCAAGGCCAAATGGTTTTGTTGAAAAACGTCGCCTAAAGCTATTTGGTGTTGATCTTGGAATTGAAGATACTGTACCTGCACAGCCCTCTCTTAAACTTAGGGAGAAAATCCTTGATCACGTTATTGAGAAACCTGGATCGTATCAAGTTAAGTTAAGAAATATTAAAAGACACCTTGAAGAATTAGACAATTTAGCTAAAGATCCAGTCAAACAATTAACGCACAGCCAAATCCTAGCCTTAGTCTCTGAAGCCACTCCCGATGATGTTACTGACCCTTCGATAGTTGATAATAATTTACGATTGATAATGCTAGAACGCGGAATTAACTTAAATTACTTCGTGGATAAAGAACGACGAGATTTAATAATCCAAAATTCTCCTGAAATTATTGAAATCGATGGTGT
The DNA here is from genome assembly GCA_043787015.1 of Candidatus Saccharimonadota bacterium. Taxonomy (GTDB): domain Bacteria; phylum Patescibacteriota; class Saccharimonadia; order Saccharimonadales; family UBA4665; genus JAYVVJ01. Next base: position 2,743 of record JAYVVJ010000107.1, read on the forward strand.
TGAACTTAATTTAACCTATCGCAAACATAAGCCGCTAGTAAAGCATTACGATGCAAATCAAATTGCTCTACTTAACGAAGATATCTTCCTCGAAGACGGTCGTATGGTTCACTTCCTAGATGGAAACAAGCACCTTACCCTAATACAACTTCAGACAAAGTTAAGTAAGAATACTTAGTTATTGCTATCAGTAGGTACTAGAGACTGGCCGTAAAGTTGGAGTTCTTCTAGGATGTAGGTTTGATTAGAGATCACATTACCTTTGGAGAGTTCACCTAGTCTAGCGAAATACTTAGCAAGTTTACTATCATTGCCGCCGGCAAACAGCTGCTGATGACAGAATTCGTCCCAAGACTTTCTCTCTTCTGAAGATAATGAACTCGGATAGTTTCTAGCTTTGAATAGTGGAAGAAGTAGTTTGAGCCTACTGTCTTTGAAAATATTGGCGCTAGTAGAATCAATCTCATCAGGTTTCAAATTTAAAACTATTTGCGAAGCTTGCTTGTCATAGTCACTGATAAATCCTTCATACAATTGACCATCAACAGCCGCCGCATCGTCAATTAGTGTAGTCTGTTCTGCTTCTCGCTTCTCATCTAGTGTATTAATCACCTGTTTCAATTTTTCGGTGAATTCTAGCTGATTAGATTTAAGAATTTCTAAATGCTTGTTAATCATTTCAAGAGTCAGATCAATTCTCTTCTGTGTAACTTCATCTTTAATAACACCTAGTGGCGCAACAGCTGGTGCTCGGTTGTATTTGATAGTTTTAACAGGTAGTCGAAGCGCATCTGGATCCTTGGTATATTTCCAAGCCTCGTTGAGTTCTTCAACTGACATTTTCAGGAATGGCGTAGGATCGTGACGTAAATCGTAAACTAGCAGAGCATCTTGTTTGGTGTGGCTAGCGAGCAAAACAGCAACTGTGGTGTGAAGTGTAGCACTTGGATATCGACCGGATGTGTAAACGAATGGTGAACCTGAGCTAACCAACTCGGCCACCTTTTTCTTATCGCGCATTCCCAATAAATAATTAAATAATTCAGGTTGTTTGGTCTGGATAAGTTTAGCGACAGCGATAGTTGCTTGGACGTCACTTAAGGCATCATGGGCATTATCGTGACCTAACTTGTTGACGCTAGTCAGGAATTCTAAGCGATTGGTCGGTTTACCGTCAGGCGCAAAAGGCCATTCGATACCATCAGGTCTTAATGCTCTCGTCATACGAACGACATCAAGTAAATCCCAGCGGCCACGCCCATCTTTCCATTGCCATTCATATGGTTCACGATAATTTCTGTAATTCAAAAACCTCATGAACTCGTCATCAAATCTAATATTGTTGAATCCCACGAATACTGTGTCGGGCAAAGATGCAACATCATAGAATTCCTTTAAGAACTCAGCTTCTGTGACTCCCTCTACAAGTGTTTGCTGTGGTGTAATCCCTGTCAGCATGATCGCTTCAGGTTCTGGTAATACGTCAGGTGTTAGTTTAATAAGCAGGTTCAAAGGTTCACCAATCGGATTAAGATCAGCGTCAGTTCTTAGACCTGCAAACTGCATAATTCTAGCTTTACGTGGATCGAGTCCACTAGTTTCGAGATCGTAATAATAGAAAGTCATCCCTTATAGAATATGACTATTACGGTTATAATCCTAGAGATTTAATAAATATTTAGTAACTAAATTTGCCGAATTCGTTGAAAGTGATGATGTCAGCAATCTTTACGTTCTGCCTGACCAACTCGTGAGTAATACCGACTTTGCGCATAATATCGCGAAGTCGCTCAACAGACTCTTCATTATCAAAATCAGTGCGTTTAGCGAATCGCTCGATACGCTGTCCAGTAATATTGAATCCGCGATCAGTTCTCTCAACCTGCCACTCATCTGACGTATCGGTGATACGCAGTACTGGAATAGTAGGTTCGACTGGTTTAAGTTCTTCCATTTTGGCTCTTGCAGTCGCAACCGCATCCTTAAGCTCATACTTTAGTTCCTTAAGTCCTGTGCCAGCTTGAGAAGATATGGCAAACATCGGTGTTTCGGCTGGAACTACTGCCTGAAGCTGAGTCATCAGATCGGCAACTATTTCTGCATCCAACCCTTCAACCTTGGTCAATGTAACTATCTCAGGAAGATTAGCTAATTGAGTGCCGTATGCCTCTAATTCGCTACGAATAGTTTTGTAAGCAGCAGCCACGTCGTCTTGATACGCATCAATTAGGTGAAGAATTACCGCTGTGCGTTCAACATGCCTCAAGAAATCGTGTCCCAGGCCTTTTCCTTCAGCAGCGCCTTCAATTAATCCAGGAATATCGGCCATTAAAAGGCTGTAACCATCACTAATGTCGACGACACCAAGACTTGGTCTCAAGGTAGTGAAAGGATAATCAGCTATTTCTGGCCTTGCATTACTAATGGTTGCCAATAGGGTAGATTTTCCTGCATTCGGCATTCCAACTAAGCCAACATCAGCAATCATTTTAATCTCTAATGTGACGTTGGCAAGTTTGTCGCCTGGCTCACCTTTCTCTGCAAATTTAGGAGCTTGACGGCGCGAGCTGACGAAGTGAGCATTACCGAAGCCACCCTTGCCACCCTTGGCGATCACGACTTCTTGACCATCTACAGCTAAATCCGCAATCACTTCACCCTTTTCATTAGTTGCGATTGTGCCGACAGGTACAGGTACAAGAAGATGTTTGGCGCTACGTCCATGCATATTAGACTTGCCACCGCCTTGGCCATCCTCTCCCTTCAATTCTTTTTGGTATCGGAATGCAGCAAGCGTGTTTTGATTGCGACTGCCAACCAGTATTACGTCAGCGCCATGGCCAGCATCACCTCCATCAGGACCGCCCTTATCGACGAATTTTTCCTGACGAAAACTAAGCTTGCCGTTGCCGCCGTCACCTGCTTTGACCGATACTTTGACTTTATCTATGAAACTCATTACTTACAGTCTATAGGTTTTAACTAATTCTATATAGGGGTAATAAGTATTTTGATATTATTGCGCGATATAGTTTGGGAACGCTGAGGCTGCGACAGTACGCGTACTTTCAACATTCCATCGCACCTGATTCATCTCAGAAACGACTATTGTACCGTCAGTATTTATCTTACGAACGACTGCCACATGACCAAGTCCATATGCCGCAAAGGGTGTCTGTGCAATCGAATTGACAGTTGGGTTAGAAGTGACAGACCAGCCGCTAATACGAGCGTAATAAGCCCAGCTGCTTGCATTACCCCAGTTATTTGGTACGTTTACTTGATTTGCTACGTACCACGTACAATAGCCATAATCATAGCCGTTAGATCCATAGCTAGGGCCGCCCCATGACGATGAATATCCGTAGCCGTAAAATGTAGTTAGTGCGGTAAGCGAACCGTTACGAATAAGAATTTGCTCACCAGGTTGCAGACCAACCAATTCAATATTGTTGTCTCCAATTATAGAATCTTTACTAGCCTTAAATTTAGATGCCAAGCTGTCAACTGTTTCACCGGCCTTAACCTTATAAACTACCCCGTTTACTGGAGGTATAAATAGAACTTTTCCTGCACTAAGACTATAAGCAACAGTTGGATTTGACCATCTGATGCTATCTGAAGTCACCCCAAACTTAATAGCGAGTGACGGGAAGGTATCCCCAGCTTCAGCCGTATAGATCTTGATATCATCTTTAGACTTAAGCTCTGTATTAACTACCTGAGGCTTAACTAATACGGTTCCGCCACTTAAATTAATAGCCATGTCGGCCTGTTGAGTTTGAGCTTGGTTAGTTATGGCAGTAGTTTCAGGCAGACTATTTAGACGGGCCACTGTAAGAGCAATATTAGCCGAAGATAGTTGATCGACAGGGTTAAGATCGGCTGTGGCAGCCGTATTATTGAGGATCGACGAAGTAGTTTTAACCTGTGGCTTATTAGACTGTAAAACGAAAAATATTACTATTAGCAGAACAAAAATATTTGATAGAAGTAGTCCGCTGCGCATAACTCGGCGACGAATAGTTTTACGCCGCATTTTTAATTCTAGTCGCTTATATAGCTGACTAGTTCTAAATATTTTTACTACTTTCAAATTCGTGATTAATGTCGAGAAAGAAATACTTACTCCTGCTCATAAAAGCCTGTTAATTATACCAAAACTGTATCAATCTGAACAGTTTATTGGCAAAGTAGATTACAGTATTGAGCCGTCAGCGATTGATGATCATTAAGATTAGTCGAGAAATAGGTAGTGCCGTTATCGCCAGCCACGAAATATAACCAATTTGTAGATGCCGGATTGGTTGCAGCTTTCAAAGCACTAAGATTAATTGTGCTTATTGGAGTTGGCGGCAAGCCAGTGCGAATACGAGTATTGTAAGGTGAATTATAGGCTAGGCTTGAACCTTGCCCAGAT
>JAYVVJ010000108.1:0-7100 GCA_043787015.1 Candidatus Saccharimonadota bacterium
CATCGGTGTAAACGATTGAGCTATTACTGTCTAAATCAACTGGCACTGATCCTACTTTTTTATATACGGTATCAGTTAAGCTATTTCTATAAACTTCAATTGTGACACCGTTATATTTTTTCGACGGGCAATAAGGATAAAGATTAAAAGTCACTCTTTTCGCCGACGCTAAAACTATTTTTAAGTCAGTCGTATTTATATAAGGCGCAGAGAAGTAAACATTTCCATTTATGTCAGTGTATTTATAGACGAGTGCATATTGATAAGTGCCAGCGGCAAGCCCACTAGAGCCACTTTGAGCAATATTGTCGGCAAATGGATAAGATAAAAAACCTAACTCAGATAAACCATATCCGTCAAAGCCCATACTTCCAGAGTTAAACAAGACCGTCTGGCCCGTGAATTCCGAAGGAGATGAATTATTGAAGTTCGACGACTGGATATCGCACAAAACAAAGCCATTTGATCCGGTCGAGAGTGGCAATGTCGCACTATCGATTTGCCCCAGGCAATAGTTTGGATAAACTAGATGCTCTGAAGACAACTGCGCCGATAAATAACCTCTATAATCCATTAATATCGAAACCGCGCTTAACTTGAAGCTAAACGTCGTAGTGATATCTGTTAAAAGATTAAACTTATCAATCGAAACATGGGGAATATTATTAAGTAAGAATGCTTGTGATGATAATTGCGATCTGCCAAGTTCAAACGTCTCGCTTAAAACTGTCGGCGTTGAGCTACAAAAAGTTAAGCCGTTATCAGTATGATCGAAGGCCGCAAAGATTTCAGTCGTTGCCGGATTATAACAAGAAGTCACTTTATAGTAAGATGACCCCGTGCCAGTTGAACGCGAATTACTAACAATTGACCCACTAATAACGAGTGAAGCTGTTAAGTAAGTCGAGTTGATGTACATCGTCCCGCCATTAACGGTCTGGTAAAAGACTCCGTATAGCGAACGAGTTGAGTTCCACGCTATTGAGAATCCCCCCAGAATCGCTCTTGCTTCGGTCGTGTGCGTGAAGATATTCTGCAATGTCATTGTGCTGTTAAAAGAGCTGACAGTGAGTTTTCCCGAGTTGTTAACGTAGATAATAAATATCAAACCGTTTTCAACATAGGCCTGCATATATTGTAATGATGTTGCGGTCGTCGTAATTGTCGTTGATGAATATGAGTTTGAATTTGTGCTTACATCATAGGCGATAATACTAGTGCCACCCTTTGTGATCCACCAAATTTTATCTGAAAGTTCAACTAAGCATCCACCGTCAAAGCGCGATAGTGAAGTCTCATCAAGTACCGATCGTCTAATAATTGCACCGTCCGAGTTTCTTCTGAAGAATCCGTAAGTGTAATTAAAGTCTCCCGGCAAACTCTCAGTCGTTCCGTTAAATGCAATGACCGAGTCACTGGCACCCGTTCCCATTTGTAACCCACCTGGAAGAATGTCGTCCAGTGGAACATTTATGTTTTTATAGGTTGTATTTATGTTTGACGATGAATAAGCAGATAAGTCCGCTCTCCACCCGGTCGAATCTTGAGTATTTCTAACTGCGAACTGCGTTGGTGAAATTAATCCCAAAACGTCTTTGTTGACTACCAATTGCTCACCTGTCGAAAATCTTGTGTTTGATAATTCTTCAAACCCATTTCTTTTCTGAGGAGTGCTTTTTTCGCCAATATAACAATTTTCCATGACACTAAACTTTGATGCTAGTTTATCATTTGTTTTAGTATCAACTCCTTCAGTAAAAGCGAGAGGAATTTCTTGTTTTTGCAATGCCATTTAAAACACCCAAATATTTACAGTCACGGCACTTGAGGCCTGAAGTTTAATAAAATCTTTGTCGCTATCGCCTATTTTTGGAAATGCTGATCCGTAAATGACCGCATTTGCGCTCTTATAGGTCACAAAATAACCCACCGGAGGGCTTGATAGTTTATGTGCAAAGCTGGTTAAAGTTGTAGTTAAGGGAATATTAATTGTTTCGTTTTGATTTGAGTCTTTAACCGTAAGCATTCTTCCCTTTAAAAAAGGGGCATTTGTTAATTGATTTGCAAGATTAACAACATTGTCTTGAAATCTTGAGATTGTTGAATCTGGAATCCCTACAAGTTCTAGAGGTGCTATTTTCAAAGTAACCTCCTAGATAAAATAGTTGTATCCATTTATATCGCTTGTATCTGTAACTGAAGCGGGTGATCCCACGTCTCTCGAATCTGCCATATCTTCGATTCGTTTTTTCATGGCCTGTTTTTCAAACATAAGCGAAGAGGTGTCTGATTCTTCCTTTGTAAGCATCTTAATCGCGGCATCTATAACAACGTATTCTTCATAGCCATTGATACCTGAGAACGAATCACTGTCTGCACTCAGGGCCGTAGGAAGTGGGATATACCAGGCACGCATTTGCAGGCTGCCTTGTGGTACAGGTGAAAGCAGTAGGTTGCTTCCAAAAACTCGATAACGTAAGAACTCGCTAGCATAAACGTCCCACGTTTGTGACAAGTTTCGCTCAGCGAATTCGAATCGCTTTAGTGTTTTCCAATTAGAGGAGTTGATCTTGCAATCAACTCCCAATAATTTGTAAAAATCTGCTGGTAAGGAATAAGTCTCGGTGTTTGCCGTGGTTGAAAAAGTGTAAGCAGGTGCAACGAAGTAATCGCTTCCATATTTTGAAACTAAAAGATCATAAAGCTCGGCATATGAAGCGTTAATGTAGGTATTAAGCTCGGAGTCTTGGATAAATCCAGTTGACTCCATATCGGCCCTTTGTCTTGCCCTAGTTCTTAATTGTAAAAGCGTTACCGTTGCCATGTTTTATTTCCAGCCTTTTTTATTGCCTTCCATCCCCATGCTATCCTCACCTTCGTCTTCAATTTCAGACTCACCCATCTCGTGCTCGTCCAAAAGCATTGTAAATAAGTCTTTTAATCCTGCGACTAAAAGCTTTACGTCTTTTTTTTCGATAGCTTCGGCAATATCCTTGCCAGCGGCTTCCATTCCAATTGAGTAATCAGTCTCATTGTCTGAAACTTTTTCAACCTTAGGAGTGGCAACGATCAGTGAAGCCATTTTCTTTTCAGGTGAAATCATGCTCATCATAAAATCCCCCTAGTAAGGCACACTTGTGTTTTTAAATTTAAATTCAAGCATCAACACATCGCCGTTAGCAGGATCGGTTGCAACTGCACCCGTTAAAGTGAAAACTTCGATTAGTTTAGTTGTCGCTACTGTTTCGAGCTTAACTTGAAAAGTTATGTCTTCGGCCGTAGCTGATAAAACAATCCCGTCGACCGTTAAAAGCTTTGGAAATGCATCAGCCAAAGTAAAGCGATATAGACCCGCTGAGACTCTTGCAACTGAAGCAATACCTAAACTTCCCGGTTGTGTGAGTGTTGGTGCTCCCGATGCACCTATTGAAACTTTAACAAAAAGAGATTTTACTTCTTTTTCTAAAGCTTGGGCATCATTAAAAGTTCTGTTTGCCATTTGTAAGCTCCAAAGTTTAAGGGGGGCTTTCACCCCCCGATTTTAATTAAGCAAGTTTAAGGTTGATGTTATACCCTGGAGCATTACACCCAACGTTGAAGTATGAAGCAAAACGTACTTGATATGCATCCGCAGATGTCATTCTTAACATTTGATTTCCATCTCCATCGATGATTTGGGCAAGTTTTCCAAGAGAGTAAATCTTCCAAGTATTTAATTGCATCATAAATGCAGTATCGTCTGGACAGTTTCTATCTGGGATAACTTTAATTGGTGATTTAGGCCCTTGGATCATTAGACCTCTAAATCCGATATCTGCATTGGCCATAACATCGACGTATTGAACTTTTGAGCCTAAGGCTTTTTCAAGTTGTGCGTATCTGTTAAATGACATGAATACCGTATCAGGAGATCCACCTTCGCGAGCTACTAAACGTGCCCCGTCGATTAGACCTTCCTCGAGTGGTTGAGCAGAAATATCTTTTCTTAACCCACCCAGGCGAGAAACGTCCGCAGTTCTATCAACACCAAAAAACGCTGTAGAAGTTGGAGCTACTTGAGGAACCCATGCACCAAATCCAGAACACTTCCCACCGTAGTCACCAGCAACAAAGATGTAATCGTTTGCAGATACACCAGTAACTAGACCTGACAATGCACCAGAAAAAGTGATTGTTCCTAGAGTTCTATCAAGTCCAACAATTGCCGGAGTTCCTACTCTTACCGTACCTGTTCCATCTGTAGCAGAAAAAGCAAGCGTCATACCCACTTCAAATCCAACGATGTCTTCGATATTTAAAAGAGTAATTGTAGCTGTAGCTTGACCTGATCCAATGCGACCGCGTGACCCTGATCCATTTCTGAATAAGTCAGTAGCGTGAGCATTTGAAAGAGATTGAATAGCTCCATCCATTTGAAGTTTTGCTGCTTCCAAGAAAGCGTATGAGTTCCCTTTTGAGGCCATCATAACTTCGTTAGAAAATTGAGCGATAGCGTAGTCAGGAACACGAGTTAAAAGGAATTTAACCCCTTTAGTGTCTGTTTGATTAGCTAGTGCAGTCGCGAAATCTTTAGAACGCCCTTGTGGGTTTCCATAGATTGTAGGGATTGGAAGGTTTTCCCCGCCGAATTGTTCCATTTTTGCGATTAATGCAAGAGCTGGGTTGTCTTTGTAAACTAGGTTTTGAACTTTGTCGTTCGTGTAGATTTGCTTTAACGAATATGTAAAGCTTGAAACATCAATAGTCATATTAAACTCCGTAAAAAATTAATTTGGTTAATTTCCAGAGCGAAAATCGCTTTGGTTTACGGAGTGTTTGTTAATAACGGCTAAAAATATTTAAACTAAGTCCATTTGATAAAAGATGCAGCTCTCTTGAGAACTTCTTCTTCAGATAGGTTAGTTTTACTTGCGGTTGTTTGGGACGTTAACTGATTTGATAAAGTGGGAGACTGGCTGTAGTAATCGCTTTGCTGATTTTCATCCGTGATTGGTGCGATCTTATTTTTAAGTTTATTGATTTTTGCGTATTTGTCTAGTATTTCTTTTTCTAAATACTGCTCCACTAAGTCAGCGGCTTCCTCGTCTGAGATGATTTTGCCAGTTTTCGTGTACGTTTCTTCGATAACTTCATAAACATCTTTGTGATGTCCGAGTGTATTAATCAATTCATACTTTTCTGGAGAGGATTCAGTGAATTTCTTAATGTGGTTTAAATATCCTGTTTTTACTTCTTCATTTTGCTTTTCTAGAAAGCTTTTCTCTTTTTCTTCATTCGCTTTCTTATAGCTTTCGAGTTCTTCTCTAATCTTTCTAATTTCTTCTTTAGAGTCGACAGCTTCCGGGTTAAGATTTCTTTCGATGATGTCTTCATAAGATAATCCCTTTAGTTTAAGTAGCTCCATTGGGTCTTGCGTGTCTTCATACTTTTTAAGCCTTTCAATTTCGGTCTTCATCTTTTCGATTTCAGAATCTTTTTCTAGCAAAGGCGCTTTGATTTCTCTTTGCTTTGCCCTCAATGCTTGATTGCGTCTTGCCGCTTCGGCGTACTTTGCAGCTAACCTTTCAGTCTCGACAACCTTTTCTGCTACGTTTTCGGGATTAGCTTGCCCATCCATTTGAGCCGCTAACGTTGCCAGTGACAATTCACTAGTTGATTGAGTTCCTTCACTTTGCGGGCCTTGCCCGCCTGATTCTACAATTGACATTTAACTCTCCTGATTATGTTTATTACTATGCTTGCGGTTGTATTTGATCTAATGCTGCCTGAGCGTCCTCTGGAGTCATTCCCTCTGTCGGGTCTTCGGCAATTGCACCCGGATCGCCTTCCATTCCTGGATCTGGATTAATTAAAAGCATCGCCTCATCGATCCAGCGTCTCATTAATTGCAATCTTTCCTCGGGAACATTTTTGTTCTTATATTTAAGGTAGGCATGTTGAACGAAAGGAATTCCATTGACTAGGTCTTGGAATGGCTCAGGCGAGTTGTATTTGCCCTCTAGGAGCGTTTCAATCGTATGAAGAATGTCATTGTAAGGGGCATTCTTATAGCTCATGACTCCTTGGATATCAGGGAAGTCCAATAATGCACCCGCTTGATCAGGGCTTAGCATTTGAAGGCTAATGAGGTCACTCACCTTGTCTAGCTGGCCCGCTGGAGTCCCACTTAAGAAAGAGGTCGGATAGGCCTGTTGAATATATGAATCATTTTCCAAGTCAATCTCGCTCCATTTAATAAACTCAACGCCGTCACCTTTCTTGGCCCAAACTCCATAACCTGGATTTTCTTTTGCCAAATCTTTTGCAAGATCAATTTGTTGTTTGGCAATATCCATGTGAAAGTCTTCCCAGTTCTTGGCAAACGCTGCGAATCTTTCAGTTTCGATATCGTTGTATTCTCTCATTGCTACTTTTGAATTAAGCCCAGCGGGCTTTAATCCACTTGCTGACAATTGAGAGATACCAATCTCTTGAAAAGCTTGCTGAATAAGAAAATTAACCCAATTGCTAACATCGGCGGCAATTGAAACGGGATGAATAAACTCGGGCTTATTGTTAGAGTATCCAATCATCGATCCGATATCATTATTGAAATGTTGTTTAACTATCTTTGAGCCGTACTCATATAAAACTCTAGGTACACCCATGATTCGCACGGATTGTGACATTGATTTAATGGCACGATTAAGCTCGATCTGAAGACCCATGATTAGTTTAGCAACGCCCGAGCCCCAATAACCCGTGATTGATTCTTCGTAAACGAGTTTTGAGAATGGAAAATAACTTTTCTTATATTCTTTATGCCAAAATGTTGCGTTTTGAATTCCAATAAAGTGGCGACCGTCTTTAGATTCTTTTGAGCTTGGAAGGTGCCAGGCCTCTGCGACCATGATCATGTCACTGTCGTCAAAAAAGGTCATTCCGAATAGATCATTAGCAGTCCTGCACTCTGAAATCTCACGCTCAAACTTTGGATAAGCTGCCTTAAGAGATTCGCGAGAGATCAATTTCATTTGATAAAGTGTATTAGGTGCTCCGTAAATTCCATCTTTATCGTCTACTAAAAGCTCAATGGGCATGACTCTTTCAGTGACTATTTC
>JAYVVJ010000109.1:0-6989 GCA_043787015.1 Candidatus Saccharimonadota bacterium
ATTAGCAATATCACCGGCACTACCACGCCATTCTGGTCCGGCAGGCCTCATTAGGAACTGTATTGCCGCGCCATCTTCTTTAGTTAAGGTAGATAAAGAGTTAAGTAGAGCGACCATTGGATCGCGTTTAATATCTTGATAAGTAGCTATTGGATAAGCGAAATGCTCTTTTAGCTCTAGCTCACCTCCTACAACTCCGGTCATTCGGCCAACTTGGCTGAATATATTATGTTCGGCCACCTCTTCAACCCTGGCAGTAGGATATGAGCTAATAATCGCCTGCTTAACTACTTCTACTAGGCTTATGGGCACTGAAGCGTAGAAGTTAACGAAACCTTGGGCAGCTACTATTTCAAATGCTAAATGTCTTTGACCATAATATTCGCGCTTGAAGCCCTTTTGAATGGTGCTGGCAATAATATTGTAGATAGTTTGGGCTTTACTAATAGTCTCGTCTGTCACATCTCGCACATCCCTACCATTAACATCAATATCATCACTAGGCGGAGGCAAATGTATCAATAAAGGGACGGTTTTGAGGCCTCTTTCGTAATTTTTTTGTTCACGTCTAGTGCGACGTATTTGCAAAAATAATGTAGGTCCAAGTATCGATACGATGACCAGAATGATTATGCTAAAGGTAATAATCGTAGACATTTTTACTACTCACTCAACTTTATTATCTTATTATAACGCTTCTGCATATAGTCAGCTTTGAAAAGAGTTAACTCCTTACTCTGTTGGTGAGGATTGTCTCTGTTGGCCATAATAATCTTCTTAGCTTTAATGACCCATTCTTTTTCTATCAAGTCCCTATCATCTGCTGTTGCAGGTACAACAGATAACGTAGTGTTAGCCACAACGTTATTTTGAACACTTTGTGTTGCCCCCATTGCTGGCAAGCTAATACTCGGGTAGGCTTGGGTTTTCGGCATAGCTTGAGCTAAATTAGCTGCCGTAAACAGCGGTTTTGCCTCTATGTTAGTAATTCTAGCCTCGTGGTTTACGTTATTAACTGGCTGATTCTCAGCAACCGGCACTGGCAAATTAAGCCCAAATTGTTCTTTTGATCCTGGATTCATGCTTATATTATACAGCTCTCAGCTCAGATGTGGTACTCGAGTTTTTGTTACATATTTACAGTCACTATACAGCGTGCGGTCTAGAACTTCTTCCATAAGACAGATACATATAAGTTATAACTCCTAGCGGAGCGGCTACTAACAGATCACGGAATGTTAATTCGCCGATTGATTGCAACGCCATTAATCCAATAATTATGCCTGTTCCATAGCTTGCGATTTTATGAGACTGTTTGTCGAATTGTAGCCCGTAAACTCTTCCAACAGCACAAAGTTTTATAATTAACAGATAGAGAGTAGCTGCAACTAACATAAATCCAACTATTAAGAATATTGAATCAATCTTCGCCGGATCAGTAAAAGCGAAAAAAGCGCTATCAAGCACTAATAAACCTATGAATAATTTTCGTCTGCTAGTGTGAGGTAGTATATTGAACATATTTTTAAGGCGTCTTTGCACTAAAACAGATGTCTATCTGCGATTGATAAATGGCGCTCCAGGCGATAAATCCGCTCAAAAATATAAAATATTTAGCGCTTATCGCCCGAAGCAGTGACTGACCGCTCTACTAACCGGTAAGGTTAGAAAGAGCGACGACGGATCCCTCCGTATCTGTAAGCCTGACTTCGCTGTTGCCAAAGTCCGCCCCCGCAAGGGCTTCCTAAGTCGTGAACTTGGACTACTACCAACGTTTACACTTTTACTTAAATTGTAGGTTTTTGTTTTTGTGACTTACAAGATTTAATCTAGCACGGAATACTGCTTATGTCAATCCTAGAACTGCCTCCAAGGAGTCAAAATAGGTCAAAAAATACATGTTCATAGCTAAGATATGTTTTAGAATTTGATACATTTAGTACCCAATTTTTCTTATATTATCGGCCGACTTAAAAGTTATACACAGGATTCTGAAAGAATAAGCATTATTGTTATTGACGGCTTATTAGGTATTTTATAAGATAAGCATGGTACTTGAGTAAATTAAGTACTCAAAAACAAAAACGTGAATAGAAACAACGGCTTCTCGCAAGCCGTTGTTCCATTAGGAACTAGGGGTTAAGACCTCTAAAACGCAAACAAAAACCTTAAATAATACTTAAAACACCTTGTCTTTCCCGGGGCAAGGTGTTTTACTTTGCCTTAAGTGGGACAAGTCACATGGAGCATTGATCATGGAACATAGATGTTACATGAACCATGTTGCAAGTACTTTCGGTTTCATGTAATTGGAACATGGTCAGTGAAACATCTATGCTACTTGGCACATGTCTCATGTTCCATAGGGAGAAATCTTATGAGTGCGAAAGTTCAAAGTATTATTTCCGCCGGCAGCTCCGGCATCATAGTCGATATTGAATGTCACCTGTCTAATAACCTGCCAAACATTGTCATAGTCGGCTTTGCCAACAAGGCAGTTGATGAAGCCAAGGAAAGATTGCGCGGCGCTTTTGCCGACAGTCATATCGAATTACCACGCAAACGAATCACTATCAATCTAGCGCCGGCAGATATACCGAAAGCCGACAGCGGTTTCGATCTAGCTATTGCAGTAGCTATACTTCTAGCCAGTGAGCAGATTCCTGACAGTCTCGGGAAGTCTCAGGCTTTCATCGGTGAACTTGGTCTTGATGGCAGCACTAGGGCTGTTCGAGGTATCATCGGCAAACTTATCACCGGACGCGCTAAGGGCATCGACACCTTCTTTATACCTGGAGCTAACCTTAAGCAGGCACAATTAGTCCCGAACATTCGACTTATACCGGTCAATAATCTCAAACAGCTGTACGATTACTTTAATAATAATCAGAAAATTGAATTTATTGATACCGCAGGTGGTAAGTTTGAAGGAGTTGAAAAAGACACGTCCACCGGTGTTCAATTAAGCGAAGTCGTTGGCCAACTTCAGGCTAAGCGCGCGCTAATCATCGCAGCTGCTGGCGGACATAATATCTTTCTTAGCGGACCGCCAGGCACCGGTAAGAGCATGCTAGCCAAATCAATGCCATCGATCCTACCGAAATTAAATCTTGAAGAGATCCTCGAGGTTACTCACCTTCATAGTTTAGCCAGTCATGACTATGAACAAATTATTTCCGAAAGACCATTTAGAGCCCCTCACCACAGCGCCAGCCATATTGCTGTCATCGGCGGCGGACTCAGCCTACGCCCAGGTGAAATTAGTCTAGCGCACCGTGGTATTCTTTTCTTCGATGAACTGCCTGAGTTCGGCAGATTAACTCTCGAAGCCTTGAGACAACCTCTGGAAGATAGAGTAATTACAATTGCCCGAGCTAAAGATACAGCCGAGTATCCAGCCAATTTCATCCTAGTGGCTACAGCCAACCCCTGCCCCTGCGGTTATTACGGTACGTCAGGCACCTGTCGGTGTTTGCCGCATCAAATAATCAAGTACAGGCAGAAATTATCTGGACCGATCCTCGACAGAATCGATCTTTATAGTGACGTAAACGAGATTAAGCATGATAAATTATTGAGTCAAGGTATCGACACCGAATTAGACGACAAAGTCAGACAAAGCATCGCTAGAGCGCGCCTTTTACAGATGGAACGATATGGCAAAGCCAACAAATTGAACGCCGACATGACCAACGCCGATATTAAGAAATATAGTTTGGTTGATGATGAAGCCAAGGAACTTTTGAATTCAGCGGCGGCCAAATTGAACATCTCGGCTCGTTCCTACATGAGAACCGTCAAAGTCGCCAGAACCATCGCCGATTTGGAATTGTCGGATACAGTCACCGCCGCCCACATCTCCGAAGCCTTAGCTTACCGAGGTAGTAGTTACAAAGAGTAGAAAGTTTGTAAAGTTCATAAAGTTGAAAGTTAGCTGCAGCCCACTTTATAAACTTTCAACTTTATAACTTGATAACTTACTTGTTTGGATTTGACCTCTGGTCTCTCATCTGTTAAAATGCACTTACGTTAATATCAATAAGTAACGGAGAAGTTTATAGCTAAGTACACTCGCCTGAATAACGATATTCGGGCATCACAGCTAAGGGTCATCGATGAAGACGGCAAGTTACTTGGCGTCATGAGCAAGCAAGAGGCTTTGGACATAGCACGCGAGCGGGAACTCGACCTAGTCGAGATTTCCCCAGATGCAAATCCACCAGTCTGCAAGATAGTCGACTGGGGTAAATACAATTACCAGAAGACTAAGCAAGCTCAGAAGAATCGTAAGGCTACCAAGCCACTCGAGATGAAACAGATGCGTTTTGGCCTAAAGATAGGCGAACACGATCTAGGCATCAAGATGAGCAAGGTAACCAAATTCCTAGAAACTGGTCACAAAGTTAAGATTACTCTCTTCTACAGAGGACGCGAGCAAGCTCACCGAGAAATCGGTTTCAAACTCGCCGAAAAGGTAATCTTGGGTTTCGGTGATACAATAGTAGTCGATCAACCGCCGCAATTAGCCGGCAAACAACTGAGTTTCGTGATAAGACACAACCCTTCGCACAAGACCCCGGTTAAGCAAGAAATAGAAGATAAGGAGTAATCAATGCCAAAACTTAAGACTCACAGCGGAACCAAAGACCGCGTCAAAATTAGCAAGAATGGTAAAGTTCGCGTAGCTCATCCTAACATGAGTCACTTTCTAAGCAAGAAAAGCCGAGCTCGCAAGCGCTCACTATCTGGCCTAGGCACACGAACTGGTACTATGGCCCGCACTATTAAGAGACAATTAGGAGTTTAATCATGAGAGTAAAACGAGGCGTTACCGCCAGAGCCCGACATAATAAAATCCGCAAAGCTACTAAAGGCTTCAGCCATCCTAACCGCGTCAGTATTCGCCGTGGCCGACAGGCTGTTACCAAGGGCTTACAGTTCGCTACTCGCGATCGCCGCAATAAGAAGCGAACTTTCCGCCAGACGTGGAATACTCGTATCAATGCTGCTGCTCGTTTGAATGGCACCACTTACAGCAAGCTAATTGCTGCTCTTAAAGGCGCTGGCATCACTTTAGATCGTAAGATTCTATCTGAACTAGCCGTCAATGAGCCTGCAGCTTTCACCGCTGTAGTCAAAGCTGCTGACAAGAAATAATTCTTCTTTTAGAATTAAAAAACTCCTCTGTTATCAGGGGAGTTTTTGATTGGTTGGACTATCTATAAGCCGGGTTCTGTCCATCCAGTGCTCCGCACTGGCAAGTCTAAAGTTATAAAGTTTGTAAAGTCATAAAGTTCTTTAAACTTTATAAACTTTCTACTTTTAACTTTACAACTGGCCGATGCGAAGCATCGGTGGTCTGATCATCTATCTAGACCTACAATTGCTCGTAGGTTCGAGCGGTTCTTATGATGAATCCTTAGCGGGACGCTTTAGTGCTCCTCGCTAACGCGATGAGCTTGATTTGAGATTAGTGATTGGGGAAATGAGAAGAATCCATATCTGAGTTTCCCTAATCTCCAATCTCAATTCTCGAATCTGCTGCTCACGTAAGTGAGAAGCACATAAGAATCCATCTCCTTGCAGCTGACAGGGTTTACCTCTTCATATCGTCACCGATACGAATTGTGAGCTCTTACCTCACTCGTTTCATCCTTACCTCCAGTGCTCCGCACTGGCGAGTCAAAAGTTCATAAAGTTATCAAGTTCAAAGTTCTTTCAACTTTATAAACTTTATACTTTAAACTTTAAACTTTACAACTGGCCGATGCGAAGCATCGGTGGCGGTATCGTTTCTGTGGCACTTTCCCTGAGGTTTCCCTCGGTCGCCGTTAGCGACTGTCATTCCCTGTGCGGCCCGGACTTTCCTCCTACCAATTAAGGCAGGCGATCAGTCAATAATCCAACCTTTAGTATTATACCACCCCTGTTAAGATTTGTCACCCTTGCCTGTCATCCCAGCGCAGGCTGGGATCCAATCAATTATTGGTTTAGATTCCAGCCTGCGCTGGAATGACATGTTAGTTTAAACTGAGGTGTTCATCAAGTGCACGGTTAACTGCCGCATCAGCCAATTTGTTAAATTCGCGTGGCACATGGCTGTAGCTAACATGTTTAAATGAATGACTTAGTTCAACTATAGCTTGATGAATAGGCCACAAATCCCGATTTCGTATCTTATAGATACCCTTCATCTGGTTAACGACCAGCAGGCTGTCCATATATACTTCAAGTCGATGTATGCCCATCTTCTTACACTCTTCAAGGGCTAATTTAAGCGCCGTATATTCTGCCTGATTATTGGTTGTAACTCCTAGATATACGCCCTTATCGACCAAAACATTGTCCTCAACATCCATAATCACAAAGCCGCTGGCGCTTGGGCCGGGATTGCCTCTTGAGCCACCATCAGCGAATATTTTGGCTTCCGATAAGTGCGGCAACTTACTAGGATCTACATCTGTTATTACGCCATCAACTAGCTTATCAATAGCTTCGGCCATCTGGTGATCAACATCAGTAATGTTATTGCCACCTTCATGAGTGATAAGCCAGATTTGAACGACACTCCATTCATTTTCCCAGCGTGGATGATGTTGCATCTCTTCAGAGATTGCCGCAACTTTAATCATAAACTCCCAAGCCTGTTTGAAGTTCTCGAAGTTAAACTGTTTGTATAATCCGTGTTTGGTTTCTTGCCACATTGTAACTATCTTACCACGCCGATCTTTACTCGATAATGTATGGCCTAGGATTCGTTAGAACTATTATCGCGATTGACTTCGTCGTTACGTACGGCCCTACCCGCATAAACAATGGCAGCTGCAAGACAAAATAACGGAAATATAGGTCCTTCATTATTATTTTTGATGACAATTGCTGTACCTAAAGCTAGCGCAGAAGCGCCTAGATACTTTACTGATAGTGGAAGACTGCCAAGTTTCTCAATTCCTGAAATAGACTTGTCACCTAATTTCGATTCATTCATT
>JAYVVJ010000110.1:0-6972 GCA_043787015.1 Candidatus Saccharimonadota bacterium
ATAGTAGACGGCGGTTCGCAAGAACGTGGTTTACGTAGTGGTACTGAAAACGTCGCTGGATCGATTGGTTTCAGCGTAGCCCTAGATATTTCACAAAAAATTAGGCGCGAGGAAACTGTTCGGCTACAAGCTATTCAACAAGAATTTATCACACTACTGGAATCAAAATTACCAGATGTAATTATCAATGGTTCCCGTAAACGTCGATTACCCAATAATATTCATGTAACATTTCCTAATAAGGATAATGAGCGTCTTTTGATCCAGTTAGATGAAGCAGGAGTTCAGGCCGCCGCTGGATCAGCCTGCAGTGCAAGTAGTGAAGAAGCTTCACACGTCCTAAAAGCCGTAGGATTAACTGACAAAGAAGCTCAGTCTTCGATTCGATTCACTCTAGGCCGACAAACAACGTCCGAAATGATTGGCCGAACAGTCGATCTTCTAACTAAATTTTAAGAGTTTCATTGTTTTTTTACGGGAGCGAGTAGGTTATAATTAGGACTGAAGCTTTAGCATTTTCAGATATTTGTACTTATGTGTAAATAACAGAGGTGCTAAGCCAGTAATCAATGTCAATGGTGGGTACAAAAATATGACAATTTGGTGGCTGATACTTATCCTTAGCGCTCTCGGAAGTGTTGCGATTGGTTTTATTTGGATTGCAGTGAGACTCAAATCAGGCAATGTCGCGACTACAAACCAGGTGCAAGCTGATCCTTCCAGCTCATTAGAAAAATTAGCCAAAGAAGATGTAGACCATGTCTTTAACGAACAATTCCGTGAAGAATTGCGTAATCGCGGCTTACTCCATTTCGAGAAGATTATTGGTGATAATGCCATGTTCCTGCAGCAAGATTTACGCCTAACTACATCTCAACTTAACGACTATATGAAAACCGAGATTACTCGTAAACTCCAAGGTGAGTTCGAGAAGTACGAACGTTCAATTATGGATGCTAAGCAACTAGCAATTGAATCAATTCAGAAAACCAATACAGCCATCGATGAGCAAAGGGCAGTCATGGGACAACAGCTTCAAGCCCAGGTTGAAGTCGAAAAGAAGCAGATTATTGCCCGTTTTGAGAGTAATATGGCCGATGTTGTTAATCACTATGTTCTTGAGGCAATTGGTAATCAAATAGACCTAAACGATCAGCTAGAATATATATTGGCCGACCTAGAAGCAAATAAAAAGGCAATCATAGGGGATATCCAGAGTGGCGCATAAATCTGCGGAGGGTAAGCAGCTCGTAGGCTTGCCGCTAATGGTAGCAAGGCCTATAGACGTTGGTCGATTATTGCGTGAGCTTGATTCGATTGAAGAGCTTGCTTCTCAGGCCAAGCTGGTAGATAAACAAGACGAACTAAAATTACCAAAAACTAGTCAATTGATGGATAAAACCGTTGAACTAAACAAACTAGACCTTAGCAAAGCTACCGACAGGAAGCAACTGGCAGATTTGTTAAATTTGGTCAAAAAACAGGCTCCGCTACTACATATGAGTTTCAATTCCGATCCATCACCAGTTTTCATTGAAAAACTCATGGATTGGCTGAGGCGCGAGATTCACCCAATCGTACTGATCACTATCGGACTTCAGCCTAGTATCGGCGCTGGATGCGTAGTTAGAAGTACTAATAAGTATTTTGATTTTTCGCTAAGGAAAGACCTAATGGAAAATCGAGATTTGTTACTTTCCAAGATGAGAGCATCTGAGGCAAAAGTATGAGTACTGGCAACCAACATTTCGATAAATTAGTCGATGCTGGAAAACCAGTCGGTGAAGTGATCGGGGTCGAGGGTTTTCTAATTAAAGTTAAAGGTCTGCAACCAATAACTATTCATGCATTAGTAATGTTTGAAGATGGCAGCAAAGGTTTTGTTCATCAACTTCTAAAAGACTACACCCTAGTGCTGCATCTAGGTTCAAATAAACTTCAAACCGGTTCATTGGTTGTCTCTCAGCATGATGAATTAGTTACCAAGGTAGGTAAGGATTTTATAGGCCGAGTTGTATCTGTTACTGGAGATCCTTTAGATGGCAAGGGTCCGATAGCTTCAGACGGAGTATGGCCGGTGTTTAATGCCGCCCCAGCCCTATTCGAAAGGCGATTACTTGATGATCAGGTAGAAAGTGGCGTCATAGCCATCGATTCACTATTCCCATTAGTTAAGGGTCAACGCATGACCATGCTAGGAGATAGTAAGTCGGGTAAAAGTACGCTCGCTACTCAGCTTGCGATAAATCAAAAGAATACTGACCAGGTAGTAGTCTATTGTCTTATAGCTAAGCGTCGAAGCGATATTGATACCTTGCTAACAAGACTTAACGAAAATGGTGGGCTAGAAAAAGCCATAGTCGTAGTCTCAACTATCTTTGAATCTTTGATAATGAGCTATATCGCTCCTTATGTCGCATGTGCCATGGCCGAATATTTGTGGCAAAAATGCGACCAAGACACAGTCATAATATACGATGATTTAACCTCTCACGCCTACGCTTACCGAGAAATTTCGCTATTATCAGGTGTTAGCCCGGGCCGCGATTCTTATCCTGGTGACATGTTCTATACACATTCAAGTTTGCTTGAGAGAGCGGGCCGGCTCGAAAGCAACGGCAAATCATTAACCTGTGTACCAATCGTCTACGCATCTTCTGGTGATATTACTGCTTTCTTGCCGACAAATATAATGTCAATTACAGACGGTCAATGGATACTTGATATGTCGACATTCAGATCTGGCATACGCCCGGCTATAAGCACTGGATTAAGCGTTACGCGTGCCGGCGGAGCAGGCCATAATAAGCGTCAAAAAGCTTTGGCAGCTCAAACGTTAAAGATATTGGCAGATTTTTATCTGGCCGAACAATTATCACATTTCGGTTCAGAATTAGCTGTCGAAGCTAATCAATCTTTGGTAACTGGGCGCCGGATACTTGAGATCATGACTCAAGGTCCAACTGAAATATATTCATTAATGGCTCAACAGTTGATCCTAGATATAGCTATAAATCTAAATAATGGTGAATCAATAGATCTTGCGGCTCTAAAATCGATGGCAAATGAGATGACCGCGCAAGCCGTGAGCGAAGAAAACTATGAATTTACTCGCAACGAACTTAAGTCTAAATGTTTGGTTGAAATTAAGGGCGCACCATCAAAACCTGCCGAAGTAATAATTGAAAACAATCTTGCTGAGGCCAAGTCATGAAGCGTCCACTAGAAATTGCCAAAGACGAGATTACTATGTCTACTTTGGTAGAGTTGACTGGAGTTTTTGAAGGCATCGCTAGTATGCGCATTGCTCAAATTAAAAATCAAGTTTTGCAATCAACCAAGTTTTTCGATTCACTTTGGGGAATATATTCACAGCTTCGAGTGGACAATAAATTTACTTTTGGACGCGATCAAAATCAAATAGATATCATTGATAAAGAACTTTTCATTATTATCACTGCAGAGGGTGGTTTTAGCGGTGATATTGACCAGAAGTTACTAAACTTAATGCTTAAAGAATATAGCGAAGCCAAGAATGATATTATTACAATTGGTCATCACGGCGCTGTTCAATTAGCTCAGCAGGGAATCCCATATAAGAAGTATTTCAAAATGCCTACCAAAGATAAGGATATTAATGTCACTCCAATCATTCGCGAAGTGCAGCAGTATCGGACTACAAAAGTCTTTTACCAAGAATACATATCACTTACTGTCCAGGATGTTAAACGTATCGAATTATCGGCTGCAGTAAAGAAGATAGGTATTGCAAGTGATAAACCCGAGGAAATTATCAGCGATCAAACTTATATTTTTGAACCAAGTGTTTATACTGTGGCAGCCCATTTGGAGCGTTCAATGATGCAGATCACAGTAAGCCAATTGATACTTGAGTCGAAACTCGCACAGTATGCTTCACGGTTCCGCGCCATGTCTTCGGCTCATGATAAAGCCGATAAATCTAAACTCGAAATCCATTCTGATTATAATCATGCACGCCGAACTTTGAAGGACGAACGACTCAAAGAGATAATCAATGGACTTAAAAAAACCAGAATTAATGATGGAGCGATAGCATAATGGCTGGCAATATCATCGTTGTAAAAGACCTAGTTGTAAAAGTTCAGTTTGATGATGATTTGCCAAATATCGGTGAATTGTTAAATGTTCAAAATACTTTCGATACACAGCTTCTGGTAGATCATATTGAAGTGGGCGGTATCGCAATATGTCTAAATGTTCGACGCGACTTAAGACTAACCAAAGGCATGGCGGTTGAGCGAACACACAAGGGAATTGAAGTTCCAATCGGCGATGCTATCATTGGAAGAATCATGAATTCACTGGGAGATCCGCTAGACGGAAAACCTGCTGTTGCTGGCGAAGGCGTAAAGTACAAAGACATTTTGAAATTGCCAGCAAGGTCAACTAACTTTTCGGTAACAAAACCTGAAATTCTAGAAACTGGGATTAAGGTTATAGACTTCTTCACTCCATTCGTTAAGGGCCGTAAGATCGGTATTATTGGAGGAGCCGGCGTTGGTAAGACTGTTCTTACCATGGAGTTAATTAATAATGTGGCTCGATCGAATAATAGCGTTTCGTTTTTCTCAGGAATTGGTGAACGTATTCGTGAAGGCCACGAACTTTACATCACTCTTAAAGAGAATGATCTGCTAAAAAATACTGTTATGTATTTTGCACAAATGAATGAAAATCCTGTTCAACGATCATTGGTCGGAGTGTCGGCCGTGGCTGCTGCAGAGTATTTCCGAGATGAACAACGCAAGGACGTTTTGTTCTTCGCCGATAACATGTACCGATATATACAAGCTAGGAATGAATTATCAACAATTCTCGACCAAGTCTTGAACGAAGGCGGTTATGAACCTACAGTATTTTCGGATGTAAAGATGCTTCAAGATCGTTTGAGTTCTAATGAGAATGGTTCGATCACATCAGTTCAGACAATATATGTTCCAGCTGATGATATATCGGATCCGGCAGTGCAATTGATTCAACATGAGATGGATTCGATCATTGTTTTGTCGCGCAAAGTTGCCGAGCAAGGCATACGTCCAGCTGTCGATCTTGGAGCTACTTCTTCATCTCTTTTAACCCCAGAAATTGTTGGCGAACGACATTACTTACTCAGTGTTCGGGTTCAAGCATTGCTTCAGAAATACGAATCACTTAAGGGAATTATTGCAATTATAGGTGAGAACGAGCTTAGTCCTAGCGATCGAGCTGACTACGCTAAAGCTAAGAAATTGATTGCCAACTTCTCGCAGAACATGGGCGTTATGACTAAATATACCGGTGTTCCTGGTGACTACTTCACCCGCGAAGAAACACTTAAGAGTATTGAGGAAATTGTCGTTTAGGCGACCGAAGATTTATATGGATTCAAGTGTCGATGATCAAAAAGTATTCGGTACCGACAGCGGACCAAAGTCAAAGTCCGAACAAGAGTTCGATAAAGCCGCAGTCGAATATGGTGAATTTAATAGAACCAAACGCAAGAGTATTGAAGTAAAAGTCTACTCACCATTTAGAGATTATTATGACGGCCCAGCTTTCAGCATAAGCGCCGTCAACGACACTGGTCCATTTGATATCCTGCCTGAACATCATAACTTCATATCGCTACTCAACCCATGCGATTTGGTAGTAAGGACTGTGAATAACGGCGACCAAAAAATTAAAATTTCGGGTGGATTAATCCACGTAAAAGCCGACAAAGTCATTGTCTTCCTCGACGTCTAAATGCCAATTTATTCATTTCACATTATTTATTTAACAAATTAATTACCATTTACTAATTAATCATTTAGCCCGAATTCCAATATGTCTGATAAATGATAATTTGAGTAATAATTTGTTAAATGGAAAATGAATAATGTATAAATCTGTCGTTAAGCTTAGAATGACATTGTAGGAGTAATTGACATAATTTTGTTAAAATAGTCTATATGTCTAAAAATGTTTATGTCGGAATGTCCGGCGGTGTTGACTCATCAGTAACTGCGGCCTTGCTAATCGAGCAGGGCTATATAGTCACAGGCGTTTATATGAAAAACTGGAGTCAAGATTTACCGGGCTTTGTTTGTCCATGGAAAGAAGATTATCAAGACGCTAAGCGTGTAGCAGTGCAACTTGGAATTGATTTCAAAATGTACGATTTTGAGACCGAATATCGACAAAAAGTCGTTGACTACATGCTCGATGAATATAAGGCCGGCCGAACTCCTAATCCTGATATCATGTGCAACCAAGAAGTTAAGTTTAAGCTTTTCCTCGAAGCGGCCTTGGAGGACGGAGCAGATATGATTGCAACTGGCCATTATTCACGAATTCAAGACGGTAAATTATTGACCGGTTTAGATAAGAATAAGGATCAATCATATTTTCTATATCGAGTTAAAGAATCAGCTTTACAGAAAAGCTTAATGCCAATAGGTGAACTCCAAAAACCTGAAGTCCGGGCTTTGGCTAAAAAACTAGGACTAGCTACGGCAGACAAAAAAGACAGTCAGGGAATTTGTTTCGTCGGCAAAGTCGGCATTAAAGATTTCTTATTGGCAGAATTAGGCCTACAGCTTGCCGGGGATGTTGTTGATCAAAATGGCCTTAAGCTTGGCGAGCACGACGGCGCTATATTCTATACGATTGGCCAACGTCATGGTCTGCAAATTGGCGGCGGGTTGCCGTATTACGTCACAGGTAAAGATATAGTTAAGAACCAAGTTTTCGTCACGACCGATCTGCAGGATAAGCAATTGTGGCACAGAGAGTTAAAGTTATCAGATGTTCATTGGATAAATGGCGAGCCGGATTTATCTAAGTCATATCAGGTTCGCACTAGATATCGTGCGCCTCTTGTGCCGATTTCAAAACTTGAGAAACTTGAAAACCATCTGATAATTCATTTAGATGAAGACATTAGGGCGATTACACCAGGTCAATCAGCTG
>JAYVVJ010000111.1:0-6952 GCA_043787015.1 Candidatus Saccharimonadota bacterium
ACTCCCCATAGGGCCAGTAAACGAAGCCACTGGCACAAACGGAGACTTTACCCCAGCGTTAACTAACTTACCGTCAGAAAACTCTGCGCTACGATTAAAGACATCGTTTACATCAAAACCAGGACCTATATTAGCAGTCGAGTATACAGCAGAAGCGTACTTATTTAAGCCCTTCTCACCAGAGAGAGGATTAATCGTCTCTTCACTGGTAGCCATTAAGGAGATATGCTCGCTAATGAGCCGTCTATCTCCATTCTTCATCACCGACTCTAGTCGACCCTTAGAGCCAGAAGTAGGAGTCCAAGCTATCCGCTCGGCAACCTCATCTTCAGTCCCAAGCATCCCCTTAGTGATACCTCGATCTCGCATCTCACTATGGCTTAAACCAGTTTGGTTCCTGAGCCAGCTATACGTACTATCAGAGGACAGTACGTCCTTCTCCCATACTCCGAAGTTCTCAACACCTTCCGCTCGGTACTGATTACTAAGATAAGGGCTGAGTATCTCAGGGATTCTGAAAGTATTCCCTAGCTGAAAAGGGAAAAGATTTCCCCCAAGGCGCGCGCTAGCTGCAATATAGTCAACGCCTCTATAGCCATTCTTGAGATCACGTGTAGCGCCGAAGCCTACTCCAGCACCAAGCACGGCCAGCCCAGCAAATCCTATAGCGCGATGAGACTCCGAGTTAATCGGATATGGATCTTCAGATGTCCATGTATATCCGCCATACGATTTAAGCATTATCTACCCCATGCGAGTGCCTTCTCTAGTTTTTGCGCCTGAAGTCTTTCGAGCTTATTAGTTTGAGCTTGTTTCGCTGCCAAAGCTTCTGGTGGCATATCAAGCATGTGTGGCCTCATAGCGTCACCCATCTTGCCATCTAGTTCCATATTCTCTTTTCTGAAATCAATTGGTGGAGACTTTTGCTTCTTAGCCATTTGTTCTGAAGTCATGATCTTTCTAGTATCTAGTTTCTCATAACCTCCACGATTAACTAGCACAGCCTCTGCGATAGTAAACTTCCTTAACAGTTCAGGTCTTGTCCATTTCTCTATATCATCAGGAGTATAGGCTGAGAATGCAAGTAATACAATTCTCTTGACTGTCTCTATAACTGAGTCAGCAGGGTAGGCCATACGTGCAGTTTCTATTTCGTCTTTCTCGTTCTGGATATCACCGCCACCACTTAGGTGCAGTATCAACTCGCCTAGCGAGACAAAAAGTCCCGCCGGCAAATTGCCATTAATGACATCAGCATTGCCTACATAGCAATAGGAGAAAACCTCTTCATATAGAAAAAGAGGCAGTATCGTACCTGCCTCTTTTAAGCCTCGAAAGATACTATATTCTTTTAAGGTTAAAAGACGCCAGGTAAACTTTTCACCTGAAGGAAGCTGGGTCACATAGAGACCCTTGCTTTCCATTAACGTCTTAATGTCGAACATCTTACAGCTGTGTCGTTAAAATCATTGCTTGGTTTAGCTGCAAGAATGAGCTGTTAGCCATGATTACGTTGAAAAGCGTATCAATAGTTCCTGCGCGCGAATTACCAAAGAATTCAATCGTTAACGGTCTGGGCCAGAGAATTGTAAACTGAAGAACCTTTTCCTTCAGTAAGTTCTCAGGATCAGAAGCTAAATCTGCTTTCTGCGCATTAGCTACAGCTTGCTGAATCTTCTGCCACTGACCTCTACGTAAGTACGTGAAGACGAACACATCGTCTTCATTAAGAGCAGTTACATACACAGCGTTCTCGCCGTATTCTCTCTTCCATTTAGCAATATCATTTTCCGTAGGGGCTTGCTTGTGACCTGTGAGTGCACCAAGGATCTGACCACGAAGCATCTCCTCTGGATTCTGTTCGACTTCAGGCTCAGGAGCCTGAGTCTCAGCTGCCACCTCAGCCTTACGCTTCGCAATCAGTAACTCAGACTGACGATTCATCTCATCTAGCTCTGCTTCTGGATCTAATTCTACAACTGGTCTCTGGGGACGAACGATCTGCTTTGACACTGCTGGCTCCTTTCTTCTTGTGGGTTCTTCGACGGCTTTAACAGGCGGTAGCGAATAGGTTTGAACAATCTCTTCATTTAGCTCTTCTAGATAATCCATATTTTCTAAAATATCATCAGCCGTAGGGGCAGCTGCTTGAAGCAACTGCAACTGACGGGGACTCAACTTCTCACTCAATTGTACAGGCATTAATTTCTATTCCCAGTAAAGGTTATTGTTTGGTTATCTTGAAAACTAGGATCTAGCGTAGATTGGCTAATCCATGCTTCACTGACGCCGGCTCTTAGAGAATGTATATCTCTGGCGATAAACGGATACGCCTCTAATACTACATCTTCACTTATATTAATCACGCTACTCCTTCCAAGGAAGTACACATTACTAATTAACATGCCTGTTTTACCACTATTATTTAAATCCAGATCTTGATCTCCGAAAGTAACCTTTAGATTAATCCCAGAGAGATTGTCGTGCGCTGATCGTGTAGGATTAAGCATGCTCCCTGCCGAAGATCCTGGCGAGGACCAGAACTTAGCCCTCAAAGCCTGGACATACTTATCATCAAGACCAGGATTCTCGCCCATTACTGACATATAATCTTCTATCTCTTCGACTTCGGGTCCTGAATCGGCACCTGTGTCAGTGGACTCCAGGCCCAGTCCAGAAGCTATAGCATGATAGAGATAGTCTTGGTGTACATAGTTAATTATCAATTGGCCTTGAACAAGTACTTGTCCGCTAGCAACGGCATCGAAAAAACGACTACTATAACCATATATAGGACGCTTACTTTCTTGTAAACCTACACTGATACCAGTGGCTTCCAAGATAGGCATGTCGCCAACTCGTACTAGTACATTGGCTCCGCAGAAATATTCAAAACCAAAATAAGGCATATTATTCGTCCTCACTAACAGGATCTACTGGAGCCCATTCTGCGCCCTTAGGGCCAGGCGGAAAGCATTTCATATATAGCTCATACGATCTACTACCTATATCTGTTCTAGTGAGAGCAGAGCCTCCGTCATGTAATATCTGAGCACTAATTGGTTTGAAGTCACGAGCTACGTAGCTCAGTGTGATTTCAGTTACAAGGTCATTCACTGACACAACGAATCCTTCATCAATAAACTCAATACCTTGAATCAACAGCCCCGCTCCTGGAAACAATTTACGCTGTGAATTATTACTAGTCGCATCGAGTGTCACTGGAGATATCTCTGAGACAAATTCAATCATTGCGTTGAACGGAGGGAGTAATGAACATAGTCTATTCTCAAAAGTATAAATATCCTTGTAGGATCCTATGCCGATCTCGTCCATATCAGCAGACCAACCTAGCAAAGAATTAACATCAATCTCTTTATCCTTTGCCATTAAGATGAACTGATCTAACAACGGTCTAAGTGGATGGTCGTTAACTACTGTTAGAATAAGTGATCCAGCTATCGTTCTAATAGAGCGAGTAAGTCCTTTAGCCCCACGATAACCTAAAGATCGCACTTGGGACTTGGACTCATGAACAGAGATCGAAAGGGTATGCGCCGATTCCAGATAAGTCATTAACTCAGGTTTCTGAGGAAAGTATACTAAAAGCTTAGCATCAGCGCCAGAGAAGCTGTAACGATACTGCTGAGGATGTACTAATCCATAAGTATTAGCATTAGAATACAGGGACTCAGCAGTAGTGGGTTTAGGCATTTATACTCCTAATAAGTAAGGCCAGAACAAAGTCTGGCCTTACTATAACACAAGCAAAAAGATTACGCAGGAGCGAACAAACCAGTAGTCATATCCCATTCGCCCATCTTAGACCAAGGGAGAATGGTTCTACAAACGTAAGTCATTTGATTCTCGATTACCATATCGTCCACGCTGAATCCTGAACCTTCGTTCAGGATTTCAATTCCGTAGATACGCATGGTAGCGGCCTTACCGTACTCATTTGCAGCAACGATAACGACGTCAAATGGAGGAATCTGATCCACGTACCAAGCAGAGCTTTGTACATAAGCATCGCCAAGGTTACTCGGGTCAAAAGTATAGCTGGGGTCCAGCGCCCCTAAATCTTCAAGAGAACTTGCGTCATTACGGCTCGCTACATCAGGATAAATTTCATCCTTGTCAGCGATAAACTTAAGATTAGCGAATGGAGTAGCCAGCATTACATGCTGGTCAAGCATTAGCGTAACGATAGTTCCAGCGATGCCACGCTTACCACGTGAAAATGACAGAGCATCAACTCTACCCATTACGAAAATGGGTGCCTTTTCTCTCTGTACTGCATACGAAATTGCCTGGAGTGAGCCAACAGGCTCACCATCGATTACTGCTCGAATATCTACACCAGCAAAGCTAGTATACTGTCTAGATAGATCTAGTGAGGTTGATGCCATTTTTGTTACTCCTTAAATTATAGTTCGCTCTCTTCTACAGCCAGCGATGTTTGAACATCGATGGAGTCGATAGAGAATGGGGGGATCATACGGACCGCAATGGAAAGGCGACCCATAACCTTATCGGCGCGCGTATAGCTTATCTTTGCCTTAGCTCCTTGATTGAATCCAGAAACTCTTTCTGCAACAAGGTACTGATCGATTGCGCTCTGCAGCGAAACCAGTTGCTGAGAACTGAAAGGCTTACCAATGTATGGTCGACCGATCTTACGAACACCCTTGAGCATACGGTTTACGCAACGAATCGTAGAGATACGAGTGTAGTCGGAGTCAGGATGCGCTGCGGTCTTCGCAGAGACAAAGATCAGACCAACTGTATCGTCACGACGCAGACCAATTGCACGAACCGAGGCCAGATCGTCTAGCTGGGTACTGTGGATACGAGGAGGAGCTTGAACCTTCTTGACAGTTCCATTGTCTCCAATAGGCTCTTCGTTCTCTGCCATCGTCACATTCTTTCCAACGAAAACCGAGGCCAAAGAGCCACGGTAAGTGGATCCGCCGTCATAACTATTAGAGTGGACGGGCCAGTCGTAAGTGACGAACAGATGCTTACCAATGTCTATGGGCTTGCCGCCAGAATCTTCAGCTTCATCGCCAGAATCAATACCATAAGGCCAATCACTTCCATTAGGAAGCGAATTACCTTGAGTCAGAATGAAACCACCGTAAGCGTAACCATCTGTAGAGTTACCGTCAGTCACTAAGTGATTCCGATAACCATTAGAAGTCTTAGACTCTCCAGCGAGAAACTTGCAGCCCAAAATGCCCGAGCCGTTTTGCGCAGGCGCATCCACGTACAGGTACTCTCCGTTGTCTGTATAAGTAGGCAGAGTGCCTACCCAGTCAGCAACGGCAAGACGACTAAGTGCCGATGGCTTCTTGAAACTAATCGCACTAACAATAGTAGACCAAGTTGTAGAAGCCAGGTAGCAGAACGATGCAACCTGATGTCCGAAGTTACACTCGCGAAGCTCAGCAGCTGCACCAGCAGCAAACTTAGTGCTAACTACTGAAGGAATTGTGTCACTTGTGAGATCCTCGTGAGTTAGCACGTGACCACCAGCACCACTCGCAAGGCTTGTCGAAGCCACACTAGCAGCGATAACAGTCGCTCCGCCTGTAACTCCAAGCAGAGCCGCACCGTTAGTTCCAGTGCTAGCAGTGAACGCAAGAAGAGCAGACGTTACATAACCAGCCGCAACAGCGTTAGTGGTAACACCAGTGACCGCTACAATGGAGACATCTAAGCCTCCATTAGCATTCTCAGTAACAGTAGCCGAAGGCGAGCCCCCGAGAGTAATAGTGACCGTACATGCGTTTCCGCCTTTTCCTTCTCTGACGGCCGTAAAGACTAGATTAGTGTTCAGGGTCAGAGTAGCAGCAACAGTAGCTACTTCGAAATAGTCAGCAGTGTCTACGAAGTAAGTGAACAAACGGCCTCTGAAGAGGTACTGCCACAGGTAACCTAGTACGTCAGAATCACTTCCAGCAGCAGGAACACCAAGCCAGTAGTGACCGTAAGTCACTGGAGAAGCGTCATCAATTACGTTAGCATCGTCTACATAGCAGTCGGCAGGAATGATCCAGTCGCCGTCCTTGTAATCGAGCATATGCATCGAGGTATTGTACGCAGCGTACCGCTCAACAAGCGAAGGGGTCAGTCCATCAGTTCCCTCTGTGAGAGTTAGACTGTCGGCAGTAGCCGACCCGTCAACAACAAAGTCACCGACCACAAGATCTGAAAGCAGAACTCCAAGGTCAGGGGTTGTCCGATCATTCAGAGTAAACAGGTCAATTCCAGTATCTGTAACCTCGACAATACCATTGTCCAAAACTAAGATCTCATCAGAGTCATAAACCCAAGACTGCGAAATAGCATCGTAGACCATAATTCTGTTTTCAACAGCATCATTCTCGATCACGAGAACATAGCGATCCAGGATCTCGTTATCCCGCGATTCAGGCACAATCGTAAGAGTCGCACCATCAGAATCTTCGAATACAAAGCTCCCCTGACGACCGCCGCTACGAACAACCGAGACATTAGTAGCGCCCTGTGCAAGAAGCTCATGCGCAATGCGCATCAGCGGAGTTGCCGCACCGAACTCAACTTCAGCTGTAGAGATATTTGAGACATTGAATGGATCGTTAGTTAAACCAGACTCTGCCGGACCAATAACCAGAACCTTTGGCTGGGTAGAAGATGACGGAATCTTGAAAGCACCATCAAGGTAGCTGGCACTTACTCCAGGAATATTGCTGTAAGGCATTGTGAAACCTCCTTAAGGATTAGATAAGCGGACGGCTTAAAGTAGCATCGTCGTTTACTTGAGATTGATAACTTATGTGTGAAATGGCCGGCTCAGCTTTTGCCCTATGCTCACTTAATCTTACAAAGAATCTAAGTGGACGTTGATACAATGGCTGACCTCCAACGGAATATTGTGTGTCTGCTAGTCGCTCTTCCCAGAAAAATCTAT
>JAYVVJ010000112.1:0-2927 GCA_043787015.1 Candidatus Saccharimonadota bacterium
TTGTTATAGCATTCTTCTTCTTACGTAATACGATTAGGCGCTATAACCGTCGCATCATCGCTAAAGCCACCAAAAAGAAATAACTGGAGCAATAAGCTCTGCTAATGTCATTCTGAGCACCAGCGAAGAATCTGAGCTAATTTATTAATTTACATTTACTAATTAGCAGACATAAGGTGAGACCTTATAGAAGTTAAATAGCCCGAATTCCTACATATCTGAAAAATGATAACTTAAGAAATAATTTGTTAAATAGAAAATGTAAAATCTGTAAATTATCCTAGGGAGATCCTTCGACTGCGCTCAGGATGACAATAATACTATAAAACCATCCCACTATCTGACAATATATACATAAGTGGTATAATATTTGTGTATAGCTCATGATAAAAACAAAAATAAGTCATCATAAACACAGTGGGCACATAAGGCCGCATGAATACACTTCATACGGACCTCTAGCGATGCTTCTTTTGACTGTTGGAGTGGTACTTAGTATTATCACCGTGCACGCCGATTCTGGTCCAGGCTATGGATCTATCGGTCTAAGCGGCACGATGCCTGGTGACCCGCCAAAAACTTCAGCAACCATCGATTCACCTCAATCTCAGCAACGCTTCTCTGTCTCCCCCGTACCAGTAAGTGGTACCTGCCCTATTAATACCCTTGTGGAAATATTCAAAAACGACATTTTTGCAGGATCTGTGGCATGTTCTACAGCCGGAAATTATTCTGTAGATGTCGATTTATTGATAGGCCAGAACATATTAAAAGCTAAGGTCTACGATTCGCTCAATCAACCAGGGCCTGACTCCAATAATGTGACAGTATTCTATGATGCCTTGCCTGCTCAAGCATCGTCGGTAGCTTCATTGAATTTGAGCGGCGCTCAGCTACTACTGAATACTGATGCAGTTTACAGGGGTATTTTCCCTGGTCAAGAGCTGACTATACCGATTAGCATTCTCGGCGGCGTCCCACCATATGCGATTAATATTCAATGGGGCGATTCTACTAATAAAATTGTACCCAGAAACGATACGCTGACGTTTAATGTCAGTCACACCTACTCCAAACCTGGAACTTATAGAATTACCCTTCAAGCTAGTGACGCGCAGTCGAGAGTTGCCTATTTAACAGTGGCGGCAATAGTCAATGGAACACCTGTTATCAACTTTGCTAGCACGACGCCGACGAACAAAATTAGTAAAGTTCTAGTCCTATGGCCTTTATACACCGCAATGGTGGCAATTGTGATCAGTTTTTGGCTGGGTGAAAGACGCGAAAAGCACATACTCACAGGCCCAAATTATAGGCCTCATCTACAGCACTAATTTTACATCACTTATCTCTGTAAGATCCTTGGAAAAATAGCCTAAAAGGTTTATGCTAAATGTAGGTACAAAGGCTTTTTATTTGAGGGATTGATTACACTCGTTTTTTACTAGCGATGTAATCGAAATAGATATGAGTTCCGGGGTAATTAAATTCTGTCGTAAAGTATTACTAAATACCCTTCTTATTTGCGGCCTTTATTCTCTAGTTTTAGCTCCAACTACATCTGTTAATGCTGCAGCCGGCGTCAATCAACAAATCAACTTCCAAGGTCGATTACTTAATGCAGCCGGCGCTACAGTGCCTGACGGATTCTACAATATCAGGTTCAAAATCTACCAAGACGGTGACGGATTATCGGCTGCAAATGCTACTGGATCACCTGCCGGAAGTCTTAAATGGACTGAGGATTACTTAGTTAATGCTACTCAAGGTGTGACCGTAAAGAACGGCTTTCTATCTGTTCAGCTAGGCTCAATCACCGCCTTCGGTAGTTCTATCGACTGGAATCAAGACACGCTTTGGCTATCTATGAACATCGCCGGCACAGCCAACTGTACGCCGTTCACAAGTTGTACGCCTGATGGTGAAATGCTACCTATGAAACGACTTTCTGCCAATGCCTACTCGCTAAACTCATCAAAACTTAACGGACTTTCAAGCGCTCAGTTCGTTCAACTTGCCCAAGGCGTCCAAACAGACACCACCACTGTCAGTTCTCTATTCGTAAACAAAACTGGTGCTAGCGGCAATCTTCTTCAACTTCAGTCAGGCTCAGCAGACAAATTCGTAGTTGGATTCTCAGGTAACGTCACTGCCGTAGGTGTTAATAGCGGCACGGGAATATTACAAGGCACAGGCGGGCTAACAATAGCCGGTACAACTTCCATTAACACCACCAGCGGTAACGGCAATACGTCTATTGGTAACTCGACTGGTACGCTAGCACTTACTTCAACCGGGCTCAGCGTCAGCACTGCCGGTGTATTGACAGGTATCACTGGTTTAACTCAAAACAGCGGTACTTTTGCCGTTACTTCAACTGGCCTAAATGTAACTTCAGCTGGTGTTCTAAGTGGTATTACTGGCTACACCCAAGGCAGCGGTAGTTATACCCTAACTTCTACTGGTCTTAATGTCACATCTGCCGGCGTTTTGAGCGGAATCACTGGCTACACTCAAGGATCTGGTAACTTTAGTATTAGCGGGACTGGTACATTCGGCAGCGGTACGGGTGCGATTAGCTTAAATGGCGACACGACAATTGCAACCAACAAGAACTTAACTTTAACGAGCGGTGGCGGTAGTATCGTCCAGTCTTACAGTGTTACTAGCGCCGGAAATGCTCAAACTATTGGTGTCGCCAATGCTAATTCAGGTGCTGGAATTACCGTTCAAGGCATCAGCTTAACTCCAACTAATAATGGCACGCCATCGAGTGGTACGAACGTACTTAATGTAATTAATCTAGCTGCTGGCACCAACAGTAATACTACTAACGGCATCAACTTCGCATCAGCTACTGGCTACACTAACTTCATAGCCTCACCTACTCTAAATGTTACTAGCGCTGGTGTTCTAAGTGGACTTAC
>JAYVVJ010000113.1:0-6871 GCA_043787015.1 Candidatus Saccharimonadota bacterium
CTATGTTCGGCCGCATTGACGATGTCCGCACACGAAACCGCTGAACAAGCGGTCGAGGCTCATCGTGCCGTCGGCGCGCGCCCGGGCGGCTTCGCCTGCCCTCTTTCTTCGTTGTTTATTTTCCTTCCTTCTGTCTTGTTCTTCTATTTATTGTGCGTTTTCTATCAATTTAATGCGCGTTTTTCTATCCATTTAATGCGCGTTTTCTATCCATTTAATGCGCGTTTTCTATCCATTAGAACGGTATATCGTCATAGTTGATTGGGCTGAATCGATTACTCTGATTAGCTTTTCGCTCTTCTATCTGTCTCCCTATCTCATCTACCCATCTCTCCCCTTCTTCGCTCCATTCTTCACTGCTTATGATATCGTATCTCTCTATGTGGTTGCCATTTACTTGACACATTATCACTACCTCCGCGGTCTCTCCTAAGTAATGATACAGAAACCAATCTTTATAAGTCTTGCAGCCTATCAGCGTTAGACTGTCATCTCTATATATCTTTATCAGTTCTAAAACTCTATCGCTAGGTGAGCTAACTTCTTTTATTCCTATCCAATCTTGCATATACTTTACTCCTTTTATCTATATTCCTTGTATATATACCATCTGCCGCCTGTCTTGTATCCCTTGCAATCGCCTACCCTTAGCCAATAGCGAACGGTAGAAAGAGATATGTTATTGATTTTAGCGAATTCCTTCAATGGGATAGCTAAGTGAGTATCTTTTATTCTTACGCATTTTTTGCGATTAGGTATCCATTGAGACATCAGATACTCTTCCACCATGTAGGGTTCATATCTCTTCTACCTGTAGCGAAATAAGACAGCGTAACCGCCTTAACGTCTCTAACCTCTATCGGTTCACCACCTCTATCGCCTACCTTTGGAGAGCCGCCTGTAAGCATAGCAGGATTAACATAATTAGATAGAATCTTGATAACCCTCAGACATTCTGCCTCTGTGTAGGCGTTGACAGTAATTCTAGAGTTATCTTTTAGCAGCAGGATGCCCATCTTGTTACCCTTCTTGTAATCTGGTATCGTAGGATTAGAGCTTGCAGGCAGATTGTAGTGAGGTAAAGATATGGGAAACCTTGACCTTCCAAGCTTGCCATTTGGTAGCTTTTCAGCAAATTGAATGATCAACTGCGGTCTATCTGCGCCTATTTCGACTTGCCATCTTTCGGGTATGGATGCGACAGCTATCTCCTTTGAACATTGTTCGCTAGAAGCATTAAATAGCGCGTTAAACTCCTTAATTAGCTGTGCTTCTAAGCCTTTAATACATGGTACGGACTCATCTTTAGACTTAGCGCCGCCGCCATTTGGTAAACACCCATCGAATATTTTAACTGAAACATTTACTATTTCCAATTGCTTATCTTCTCCTTTCTCTCCTTGTATTCCTTTCTCTCCTTGTCTACCGTCTCTACCTTGTGTACCTTGATAACCTCTCTCTCCTTGCTTGCCTCTCTCTCCTTGCTCTCCTTGATAACCTCTCTCTCCTTGCTTGCCTCTCTCTCCTTGCTCTCCTTGCTTGCCTCTCTCTCCTTGCTTGCCTCTCTCTCCTTGCTTGCCATCTCTTCCATTTATACCATTTCTAGCTGACGGTATCGCTTTAAGAAGCCTAAGCAAATTAGCTATTGCTATTAGAATACCCGCTATCTGTGCTTGTAGCAATGCAATCGCCACTGCTAAACCTGTAACCTTATTATCTAGACTGTCTAACCTGTTTCTATAACCAGTCAAGGAATTGTAGATATTCCTTATATCCATTAAAACCTGTCCGATTGTATTCTCTAGTCCTCCTACTCTATTAACTAAGCCTTGTACCGTTGGCTCTAACCTTGATAGCCTATTCTGAACTCTTTCTATAGCTCTCCTTAGCGAATCCGTAACCGATTCTAGACCACCTACTCTAGTCTCCAGTATATTTACTCTACTTTCTAAATCACTATCGCCCCTTCCCAATAGGGAGTCTATTAGTCTTCTGAGAACATTTAATACGCCCTCAAAGTAAGCTCTAATAGCTTCTATGGCAGATTGCAACTCGCTTTTAGTCGCGTAATTAGCCTTGTCACTTTCAAGCCTTGCGACACGGGCTTTAAGACTTGTAATTTCATTTGTTAAGGAGTTAAGAAGATTTTCGAGAGAGTTGCAATCTGCCATTTTTTTAGAGCTTATTGTTTAAATGGAATCGGGGTCAGGTTCGCTCGTGCCTGTATCTACTTGATAGATATCAACACCGTAGCTGTATCTACGCTTTAAGGTGGCGTTTCTTTGCTCCAAACCAACTAGGGGTGCCGTTATAACTACATTCGGAATATCATCTAAATTTGCCATACTCCATGCTTTTATCTTCTTAACGATTGCAGTAACCCATTTTTCGGGGTCTAACTCTTCACCATTAGCGAGGGCGTTCCATCCTTCAGCCGTAAAATCAGAGTATCGAATTACGAGAACAGGGTCTAACGCTGTAGCGCTCGTTTGAGCGTTCGCAGTGAGTACAGTAGCGTTAGCACCAAAAAAGTTTGTTACGGTCGGAGTTGGCATATTTTCTTTTGAATTAGAAATGAATATAGCTAATCATACCATCAACAGTATGAATAATCGGTTAGCCTTGCAATATTGTAAGCAATGTATTTGTAACTGAATGATCAATACAGCAAAACCCGTCTGGCTGTCCTACGCAATCTACGCGGCAAGAATCATTGCTACAACGTGGGTTTACATTATTCTCTACCCAGCTAACATTAAAAGTCTGGCTACCCCAGTATCCACAAGCATTCGCGTCGCCAACTCCAAAACAGCCAATCGTAGTTATCCTAGTGCTTCCACTAGCGATATAAACTCCAAATGCTTGCTTGCCATCTCGATATATACCAGACGGGACAGGAACCGCCGTAAATGGCGGCGTTAATGCTGTCTGTATAG
Source organism: Candidatus Saccharimonadota bacterium (assembly GCA_043787015.1). Lineage (GTDB taxonomy): Bacteria > Patescibacteriota > Saccharimonadia > Saccharimonadales > UBA4665 > JAYVVJ01. The sequence continues at coordinate 2,937 of JAYVVJ010000113.1, forward strand.
TTTCAGAGACGGGAAACCTATTCTCAGTTGTACCCCCCCCCGCAAACAAGCCAGAAGCAGTAACCGTATAGCTTTTATCATAAATTTTAGGCATATAGTTTATTTTAGTAGTTGAATAGGACTTTGCAATAGATTTGATTAATCATTCTATCCTTTATAAGCATATAGGGAATATTCTTAAAATCCATAAAAGCAACCGTAACTCATAGGTTATAACTACGTGCGCCAAGTTTAGCATAAGTTCTTGACTATTCAATGGTTTCAACTCAAACTATGACTGCATCAATAATTTACTAATCGGTTAAAATTTATGTCTGCTGCTATTGTTACTACTGCTAACTCATTAGAAGGTCAAGCTGTTGAGATTCTATCTAATCTACAGCAAGCAGAAAAAGCTTACAGCGTAGCTAACCCAAATACACCAGAAAATAGAGTTTCTATTTCTCCTAATGTAGAGGGAAACGAAATCACCTTTTCGGTGACTCTACCAGCTACATTCTCAGTTGTAGGCGGCGCTATTACGCAAACTGCTACCGCTTATCTACCTTAATCTCATCCTATTTTAATTAGGATGAAGTCATTATCAAACAGATAGAACTCACTTGACTTCTATCTGTTTGACTCTCTCAAAAAACTTCAAGGAATTTTAAGGATAATAGAATCATGGCTAAAAAAGTTATTATTTATGGTACGGACTTCCTAGGCATCAAATACGGCTTTAAAGTCTTACCTAGCGCTTACCCAGACGACTTGATTACTGGGTTAGGATTTACAAAATTAGCAGCCAGCACCGCTCTCCCTTCTGATGTAAGCCTCATTAAACGTAATAGAGCTTCGGACAGGTTTCAACGTGTGAGTATTCTCACAGAGAGCGGCAAATCATGCAATCGCTTTGTGGCTACTACTACAGCTGCTAAACTCAAAGCCCTAAAAGGAGTAGCGCTACTTGGCTCTAAAATTACGGAAGTATCGCCATAGGTTTAAAATGTCAATCCCTGTCTTGATTACTTTAATATCTCTTGGTGTTTCTACAGTTTTTGGGTTCGGAGTTCAAGCAGCGAACATTAGAACTATGAGACGCGATATCAATGGCGTTGCCAAGAAATATGATGACGCTTTGATACCAGTGGTTTATGAAATGCGCGAAAGGATGATTAAGATAGAGACTCTACTAGCCATAGAGATTCAAAAGAAAGATTAATCGTCGATCAACAAAAAAACGCTGAAAGTCTTGATATGCTTACAGCGTTTTTTTATTATTTAGAATAGTTCATCGTAATCAGGAAGCCTTTTTTCTTCCATCTTTGACCAAACGATTTTACATTGTTCATAACTTATCGGTATTGATTTACGTCTGTTCATACCCTCTTGTATGTCTTCTATGATATCTTGCCAAGTTTGTTCGATGTGACTGTCTGTTTCTTCTCTGTCCTGTTTGTATCCTATCTCATGCAATTGTGCGCCTACCATGGGCTTTGCGCCTATAATCTTACTTCCTATTAATCCCTCGTTTAAGTTAAAGAAGAAAGCCCTTCCCATACCTTTAATTTGTAATGGTTGCTCATTCTCTTCTAAGTGGTTAAAAATAGAAGATAGAATACTTCTAGGGATAGAAGATTTAAGAGTAAATGAATCTGTATGTATTCTTATACAGTAATCACCTGCAATAGAGTGAACTTTTTGCATTAATCGATAGACTCTCAAAATAGCTCTATGAGCGGCGTTAAAACTTCCGCCGTAATTAATAGACGGTGTAATAGTCTTTTTTATGTTCCATTCACTTCCCTCCATCACTCTCGTTATTGTCGTTCTATTGTGAGACGCTAATACTCCTAAAAATTGAACTCTCAACCATTTAGGGAATAATACCATCAACTCTCTAAGCCTTTCCATAGCACCATTGTCATCTACAAACTGATCTTTACCAAGTAATATCATGCTTGGCAATCTTAGGAATTGTGTCATATATGCACTGGTTAAATCATACTCAATACACTTTCCATTATCGCCTGTATCAATATGTTGATAATGCCAATGTGCGCCCTTTATAGCTATATCTCTATAGCAGTTTGAAAAGCTTGTCTTCTTGTATGGGAGTTCAAGCAAATCATCTATAATCTTTCGACAAAGAGAGCCGCCTGTCATACCATAAGGTTCATACCCAAAGGTTTTACAAGCTTCAATTAGCTTACCTTTTTTCGCTGAATTCCCTTCCCAAAACCGAGTGACATAGCAACCTCTAACTACGGTATGGCAACCATCCTTAGAATCGCCGCTATACATCTGCCCTCCTTTTTCAAGTAGGAGGGAAAGAGCGGCGCTATAACCTCCCGCTCTTTCTTCGTATTGTGTTGTCATTTATAAGAACTCTTCTATAAAATCATCTGATAGAGTGGACTTAGGCGCGAACTCGATATAGTCTTCATCGTCATCATCATCGAAACTCGTATCTATCCCATAAGCATCATATTGGAGCTTAAAACCGTTCGGATTGAACTCGATAGAACGAGTAAACTTACCTGTATAGCTATCTTTGGCATACTTAGCGAACTTTTGCGCGTTCGCTTGTCTGGTTGAGACGCTATCAGCTACCTTCAAGGGAACGTTCTCATTATTGATTCTCAGACATCCTTTTATAATCTTCTCTCTCAATTCGTACTCATCAGGGTCTAGAGTTCTATTAAGAATATTACGGAAGTTATCGGAAGTCGAAAACCATAAACGCACATTTCTTTCAGATTTTACGGATGTAGCGGCAGTCATACTTGCAATCATTTGCAGTCTTGACTGTTCATCTAAGCCTAAGCAATAAACACGCCAGTTATTGCTTAAAGCACGGGCGGCGGCTTTGTCGTATGCCATTAGTTAAACTGTCTCATAGTCTCGATTTTAGGTAGCTCAAAGCCTCGTTTATTGGCAAGTGTAAGCAATGCGTCATGAATCTGACAAAACAGCTTGTAGCTAGGTATCTTTGACCTGTAAGCAATCTTACGAAGCATTTGTTCAGAACAAGGCTGATTAAGGTTGTAGATTAGGTTGCCCCACGTAAAGCCCGTAGAGTCCTTAGCGCGTAGGATGGCAGAAGCGAGAGACAAACAGGCATAGTCATTAATAGCCTCAATTTCAAGCCTCGTAATAGCAATACGAGAACGCTGAGCTTGGGTTTGAGCGACAGTAAGCAAAGCCTGAAGACGATCAACATCATTGCAACCCCGAAAATTAGGTGAAGAAACCATAGCACCAAGAAATAAGACTACGGTACTAATTATAGTACCCACCGACACCATCGCCGTTCGTGTCACGGCGATAGGGACCATTAACACCGGCAAATCCGTAGAGATTCTGTCCGCCGATCGTCAGGATATCGATTCGCCGCGGCCCGCCATTCGCGGCGGTCTGAACCCACTGGGTCGCTTCTTTCGCAATCGCGATGCTGCCGTCGAGCGAAATCGTGTGGGCAACATCCAGCGTCGCTCGTCCTGATGCTGCACTGATGATCTCTTTGCTGGAATTCAGCAGCACGCTCGGATTTGCAGGATCGCCGGTTGGAACAGCCAGCCCGCCCCCAGCCAGCTTCGTGAAGTCGACAACAGACGGCTTCAGCACGGGCGTCTCAAGTCGCGACGTGGCCAGATTCACTTCCACCGTCACATTTCGCAAATCTGCCGTCACGACGTCGGTCATTCCCACCAGATGAGCATTGGCAGCGGTCGCTTTCCCCGCGACATAAGTCGCGACATAGTCCACTGCTGCCTGAGCATTGGAAGGCACGTTTGTCAGATCCGTGCCCTTCATCAGTGCAAAGCCCAGATCCAGATCAAAAATCGCCAGACCGACCGCGCTACTCGACGGAGTGTCGCCGCTATCGATTCGACCATTGCTGTTACTGTCAACGAAGTAAGGACCAAGTCCAACAAAGGCGTCGAGATTCGCAG
>JAYVVJ010000114.1:0-2895 GCA_043787015.1 Candidatus Saccharimonadota bacterium
TTGGTACATACCAAGGTTATGCGACATGGTTCTGACTTTTGGGAAGCGATGGAACGTGAAATACCGAACCTAAAATCAGTTAAATCACGAATTAAACAGTTTCAACCAGTTTTACATGGTTCAACTTTGGCTGATGTGGCATAATAGCCACTATGTCGCTTGTGCTTAAACCAACAACAAAATCCTCATTAGTAGACGAACCATTAGACCACCAGAGATTAACAAGTCTAATTAACAGCATGTCCGACGCCGTCATAGCTGTCGATGATCATACACGGATTGTTTTGTATAACGGCGCAGCTTTGAATATTTTAGATGTAAATAATATCAAAGCTGGTGTTATAGTTGCGAAAATCTTTAAACCTATTGATAAGGATAATCAAGCAGTTAACATCGCAGCTTTGATTCGCGGAACTACGATACCTACCACTAATCGAGATCTAAGGTTAGTTTATAACGATGGAAGTAAAATTAATCTATATTTGAGTGTTGCGCCAGTGCACCTAGGCTATGTTCAGACTGGTCAAAGCGGTTTTGTTTTGTTATTACGTGATATAACACGTGAGAAATCACTTGAAGAAGAAAGAGATGAGTTCATAAGTGTCGTTAGTCACGAACTACGAACACCTATCGCAATTAGCGAAGGCGATATTAGTAATGCGCAATTTATCGTAGAAAAATCAGGCGATATTGAAGCCGTTAAAGGCGCACTAAAAGAAGCACACAATCAAATACTTTTCTTAGCAGACATAATCAACGATCTCAGCACACTTAGCCGAGCAGAGCGAAATGTGCTTAAGGTTGAAATTGAACCGATAAATTTACATGAATTATGCACTGAGTTATTGCACAATTACACACCACAAGCCGAGGTTAAAGGTCTTAAGCTCGTTACAGATTTGAATCCAAATCTTGAACTGCTTGCTTCGTCAAAATTGTACACGAGAGAGATACTTCAGAATTTTATTACGAATTCCATTAAATATACCGAAAAGGGTACTGTCACAATAGCAGCTAAAATGGTTACTAAAGGCGTCGAATTCAACGTGATCGACACTGGTATTGGTATAAGTAAAAGTGATCAGGAACGTGTATTCGACAAATTCTTTAGGTCTGAAGATTACCGCACCCGAGTCGTAACTGGAACCGGGCTAGGCCTATATGTAACAGATAAGCTAGCGAGACTCATACACGCTGAAATATCGCTTGAAAGCGAACTTAATAAAGGTTCTACATTCAAAATATTTATTCCAAACTTAAGCTAATAACTGCGTGGCTTAGTAATCCCGCTTCTAACATCCATAATCGGAATACAAACATTTCTATCTTTCCAGATAACTTCACCGAATTCATATCTAAGCATTGACGTATTTAAAAGTATTAGATCGTATAACGCTGCAAACGGTAGAATTAAATATCCGAACTTTACCTTATTTCGATAAGTCAGATCAACAATTTTTCCAAATGAATAATGTTGCAAATACACACTAATTGAAGCCAAAAATAGTATTAGAAGATTAGCTGTTGCGAACCCGAATGCGACCAAAATTATCGGTAATATCAGTGTTCCAAATTCAGCAATTGTAACTATACCAGTGATCTCTGGTTTCTTATGAAGCTGCGGATATCTTGTTCGAATTGCAGTATCTTTTTGGTCATCTATAGATTTAACACTAACCAGAGTTGCCTTATAATCAGCTTGCATAAAGCTATATCCGTCATTAGCTGCAATTGCACATCTCGCGAAATAACTTTCTGGGCTAATAGTATTTGATACGGCTTCGAAACCTCCACTAGATAGCAGTAGATCTCGTTGAATCATCCAGCAAGTACTTAATACTGGTGGTCTATTGAGCAGTTTTCTAGGCAGAGTCAATTCCCAGGCGTATCTACTAGGCTGAATTATTAGTTGCAAGAACATATTTTCATTAGTCTGCTTGTTTGCAGGAATTATACTAATCATATGTTTGTTTTTGAGTAATGATATTTCAACGAGCGACTTGATAGTATTAGGTTCAAATCTTGTATCTACACCACAAAATATAATCAATTCGCCGCTGGATTCATCGACTAGCTGTTTGTATGCATAATTTTTTGCTAACCATTTATCAGGTGGCTCTTTGCCGGCGATGAATCTGACGCCACGAAGTGCAAAATCTCGAATAATTTCTGGCGTTCGTCTATCTTGCGAACAATCATCTAATACTATTATTTCTAGCTTAGGATAATTGCTAAGGATTAAACTATTAAGACAATCGCGTAGATTATTTGTTTCGTTTCGAGCTGGTATCGCCACAGTAACGGTTGGTAATTCTTTGTCGGTAAAATATTTAGCAACATCAATCGGCTTTGTGGTTTTTAAATGCCTGATAGTAGATTTGTAAACAACTACTCCAGCTATTACTTGAACAAAAGTAAGTATATATAACCAAGTTGTTCCAGACACGGCGTATTTGTCACTAATAAACATTGCCACAAGTACAAACAACTGGAGACTGATTATAGATATCGAACTGGCGTAGGTTGTTTTGTATAGATGATGTATGTGAATCCTACTTTTAATGAGCCTAAATAGATTCACTACTCTATAAAAGCTAAGAACGGCTATCGCTAAAGTGACTAGCGAAGGCCTAAATATTACGAACCCGAAGCTTACGAATGTTAAAAGCACTAAAACGGGCAATGCTATAAATTTACGAAATTCCCACAAACCAGGAAACCAAATTGTTAGTTCCAAAATACTTATTGCGATAAATAACGCGGTCAGTGCGTGCATATTTCTACTATATCAGGCTTAAGCTTATTATGAGTTTCATAGTAGAAGCTTGACCGAGGTAAAATATAATGCTAGACTTGACTTCAGTGGCCTACAACTTAATGTAGGCTTTTTGTTTG
>JAYVVJ010000115.1:0-15293 GCA_043787015.1 Candidatus Saccharimonadota bacterium
AAGTGAGCCACATTACTTCGGTGGAAGTTCGAATGTCCACACTGAAGATATTGATTATGAAGAGATCAAAAAGACATTCAGTACGCCCGAAGGTGCCAAGTCTTTTGTCGAGTCGACCGGTATTGATACTTTTGCCGCAGCTATAGGTAATCTTCACGGTAAATATCCAGTGCCAAAAGTGCTCGACCTAGAATTATTACAAACAATTCGTGGTTCAATAGATTGCAATATTAGCCTTCATGGTGGCAGTGACACGCCTGGTCATTATTTCCGAGATGCAGTTAAAATTGGTGTAACCAAGGTCAATATTAACAGCGATATGCGCTACGCTTACCGCACTACCTTAGAAAAAGTTCTAACCGATAATCCAAAAGAATTTTCCGTATCTAAACTGATCAGCAAAGAAGTTGTGGCTGCTGTACAGGCGGTAGTTGAAAGCAAAATCGATGATTTGAATTCAGCTGGCCGAGCCCTTCCAAGCAAAATTATTAAATAATACTTAATTTTCACGATTATCTTTGCTTATTATTTGCAGGCTTGGTATCTGCTGGTTATGATTGAAACATGAGTTTAACTAGTAGCGATTTGAACCAAATAAAGGAAATAGTAGAGACTTCAGCACTTGCTACCGAAAACAGAGTCATAAAACGTATTGATGAATTGGATGACAGCTTGAGCATGCAAATGGAACACGGTTTGCAAGAGATTAGAGATACCGTAAACCGTATTGAAAAAGTGCAGATGAAGGAAGTGATAAGAGCCGAGAACCACGAACTAGCCATTAATCATATTCGTAATACTCTACATTCTGCTTAATATTGTATCTGGTTTCTAGCGTGCTAAACTAATAGCATAAGCTAAATAAAAAACTAGGGGTGGGCAGTGGCTGAACAACCAGATGTGATGAGTATCGGTGACATTGTTACAGATGCATTTATCAAATTAATTGATGATAAGGCTGTAACTTACGAAAACGAGCAAGGTAAGTGGCTGGCTATGCCATTTGGTACCAAGATTCCATTTGACCATGCTGAAATTATAGAAGCAGTCGGTAATGCCGCCAACGCTGCCGTAGCTTTTGCTAGACTTGGCCTAAATAGCTCTATAGTTACCAATGTTGGTGGCGATGATCACGGCAAGGACATGATCAAAGCTTTGGGTGTGCAAAACGTTGACTCCAGGTTTGTCCGCATTAACCCTGACAAAAAGAGCAATTATCACTACGTGCTCTGGTATAAAGAAGAGCGCACGATTCTTATCAAGCACGAGGAGTATGATTATCAATGGCCGCATTTCCGATCTAACGAAATCCCAAAGTGGGTGTATTTTAGTTCGATAAGCGAACACGCTATCCCGTACCATGATCAAGTTGCAGATTGGTTAGAGGAGAATCCAGCGGTTAAATTAGCTTTCCAGCCGGGTACTTTTCAGATGGCAGTTGGCACGGAAAGATTAAAGCGGATCTACGCCAGAACTGATATCTTGGTGCTTAACCGCGAAGAAGCTGTCCTGGTCGGCGGTGGCAACCATGAAGATATTCACGATCTTCTCAACCATTTGCACCAACTTGGTCCAAAGATAGTTGTTATTACTGATGGCCCTAACGGCGCCTACGCTTCAGATGGTCAGAATCGTTTCCAGATGCCGCTATATCCTGATCCAGCCCCACCAATCGATCGAACCGGAGCCGGCGATTCCTTCGCTTCTACTTTCGTAGCTGCCTTGATCAAGGGTAATACTATCGAAGGAGCTCTGCAGCGGGCGCCAATTAACTCAATGAGCGTTGTCCAGAAGGTAGGAGCCCAAGCCGGGCTACTTAGCGAAAAAGAACTCGAAAGCTTCTTACGCGACTCGCCTGATTACTACAAACCAACTAGAATATAGGGTATAGCGTACAGGGTATAGGGTACAACTAACCACTGAACCCTGACCGCTATACCCTTTCTTGAACGCTTATGGTAATCTGTAACCATAGGACAACTATGGTAAAAATAAACAATTTAAAGGGAAGAGAATGACGCGTTGGCTATCTGAAGCCTTGCAGGCTAAGGAGCCCGACTTTCGATTGGGGCTCAGGCGTTTTGAAGAAGCTAGTGGCAATATCAGCGGCGATATACGCTTATCTTCGCGAGTTCAACAACAGACAAATACTAAACTTCTCGAACTTGGTCTTGACCCCAAAGATACTACTGCTGAAGAGCTTTATCACGCCCTAACTGAGAGAGTTAAAACTGACGATGCACGTTTAACAAGAAAGCTTCAAACACTGTCTGCAACGCATGTAACGGCTGAGGCCGATGTTGTATCTGGAATGGTCCACGCTCTGGACAAATTGCCGGATAGCTCTAGTTGTTTTGCATTGAAATCAAGTACATTGCGATCAATCATCAAGAAGTACCCACCCAAAAAAGCCATGAAGCATCTGGGCTACAGATCACCTGATTCGTTTATCAAGCACGAGCGGTTAGCCCTGATCATGGCGGCGGGCTGGCTTTCTGAGTCTGCTAATTGGCAGCATCAAATAGTGGAAAGCTACAAACGTTTAAAATCTACGGACTTTGAAGTTAGACGGATTGCAGTTATTCAGCCAGATTCAAAAAAATGGCAAGAATTATCGATGAAAATCGTCAGCCATAGGAAGCATAATTTAATCAGTTTTAGAGAACTCGGGACCATTATTCTGCTACCTCTACCTAAAGATATTCCAGATGGTGTCGTTACTACGTCAATGAGTCTAGCGCTCCACGAATTAAACGAGATCAAGGCAGCGAGTAGTTTTCTCAAAATTTGTCAGGTTAGACCGGACTTTGGTGAAATGGTTAGGGCGGTAGTTAGCGAAGAACTTGCTCTGACTTCAGATTTGACAGACCAGCCGGTTCCTTGGCACTTGATTCAACGTTATTATTCAAAACTTGGCAGAGATTTCAAAGAAGAGATTTTCGGTCCGCACATAAGGCAAGAAGATATGTCTTGGCGAAGTGTCGAAGAGTCTTTAATGAACATTGAACCAAGCTTAAAGTTTTGGCTTGATAGTGATCATTTAGGGCTACTTCATGAGCATCAACCAGTATCGCTAAATATTGTCGATGTTGCGCTTAATTTATGTAATAATTTGCCGTTTGAGAAGCGTCTCACTAAGGCCTTTCAGAAATCTTTATGGCACGAACTATTACTCCAATACCTTAAGCATGATACAGTAGAGAATACAGTTTTAAATCAACTTCAACCGCAGTCGGCTTACGAACTTGCAATAGATTAAGGGGGATGGGAATGTATCAAATTTGTGTTTCTGGAGCAGCCAAGGGCTCGACCGTCGAAGAGGGAGAAACTCTTGCCTATGAACTCGGTGCGGCTATTGCTAGAGCTGGCCACAGCCTTTTTACTGGTGCGACTGTCGGATTGCCTAATTTCGCCGCTGAAGGCTACAAAAATGCTGGCGGTAAGATGAGTATTGGTATTTCTCCAGCCAGTAGCAAAGTAGAACATGTTATGAAATACCGACTTCCGACGCTAGCCTACGATAATATCATCTATTCAGGACTACATTACGTTGGCCGAGACATGTTACTTATCACTTCTAGCGATGCAGTTGTTAGCATTGGTGGCCGCCTTGGAACCTTGCATGAATTTACGATTGCAGTTGAGACAGATACGCCGATTGGTTTTCTGCACGGAGCCGGTGGCATCGGTGATGAAATACAACCACTACTAGATGCCTCACATCCCTTACGCCGTAATTCAGTCGTACTATTCAATGATTCATCCGATAAATTAGTCGCAGAACTTACTAAAATTCTTGACAAAACCCACGCTAAGTACAAAGATCTTTATCAGTAAATACCAGTTAGCTTGATACAATTAATAGATGAGCGAGTTTGTACTTAAGAGTGACTTTAAACCGACTGGAGATCAGCCGGCGGCTATTGCTGCTCTAACAATGGGGCTGGAAGACGGTTTACAGCATCAGACTTTGATGGGCGTAACAGGTTCTGGCAAGACGTTTACAATGGCCAATGTCATTCAAAATGTTCAGAAACCGACGCTTATCCTGAGCCATAACAAGACGTTAGCTGCCCAACTTTACGCTGAATTCAAACATTTCTTCCCAGATAGCGCAGTTCATTATTTTGTTAGCTACTTCGATTACTATCAGCCTGAAGCTTATATTCCAAGGTCTGATACTTATATTGAAAAAGACAGTCAGATTAATGAGGAAATTGACCGACTTCGCCACGCCGCAACTGACGCATTACTCAGCCGCAAAGACGTAATCATAGTTGCTAGTGTCAGCTGTATATATGGCATAGGTTCCGTCGAAGATTATAATGGTCTTTCGGTCATTATTAACAAGAGTGAACGCAGGGTGCGCGACAAGTTATTAAGACAATTAACTGATATCCAGTATCAGCGTAACGATATCGATTTTCATCGAGGTACTTTCCGGGTTCGTGGAGATGTAGTTGATGTTTATCCAGCCGGAGAAGAACTAGCCTATCGAATTGAATTTGACGGTGACGAAGTTGAAAGAATTACTAAAATCGATCCTCTTACTGGAGAAATACTTAATTCGCTAGAAACCCTCAAGGTTTTCCCAAGTAGTCACTACGTAACTCCTCAAGAAAAGCTCAAAGTAGCGATCGGCAGTATTGAACAAGAATTAGCTGAAAGGCTAGCCAAGTTCAAGAAAGAAGGAAAATTGCTAGAAGCTCAGCGCCTTCAGCAGCGTACTCAATTTGATCTTGAAATGATGCAAGAAACCGGTTTCGTCAAAGGCATCGAGAATTATTCTAGATATTTAACTAATCGTGAACCGGGCGAGCAGCCTGCGACTCTTCTGGACTATTTCCCAGATGATTTCCTACTAATAGTCGACGAATCGCATATGTCGATTCCACAGGTTGGGGCGATGTATAACGGAGACAGGGCCCGCAAGGAAGTATTAGTAGAACACGGATTTCGATTGCCAAGTGCTTTAGACAATAGGCCGCTGACTTTTACTGAATTCGAACGACACGTTAATCAAGTAGTGTATGTCAGCGCTACTCCAGCGCAGTACGAACTCAGCCATAGTCCGGCACCGATTGAACAGGTGATTCGTCCGACTGGACTGCTTGATCCGCCGATAGAAATTCGTCCAGTTGAAGGTCAGATTGACGATTTGTTAGCTGAAATTCGAGCCACTGTCGCAAAGCGTCAGAGAGTATTGGTGACGACTCTCACTAAGCGCATGAGTGAAGACTTAACAGATTATCTAAAAGAATTGGGTGTCAAAGTTGCCTATCTGCATAGCGATGTCGATACATTAGACCGAACTGATATATTACGAGACCTAAGGCTTGGAGTATATGACGTAATTGTCGGGATTAATCTCTTAAGAGAAGGTCTAGATTTACCTGAAGTGTCATTAGTAGCCATACTCGATGCCGATAAGGAAGGTTTCCTAAGAAGCCGCCAAGCTTTGATCCAAACTGTTGGACGAGCCGCTCGTCACGAAGAAGGCCATGTAATCATGTACGCTGACCATATCACTGCGAGCATGCAGGCCACGATTGATGAAACTGATAGACGACGCAAGACTCAAGAAGAATATAACCAAAAACATAACATCATTCCTACCGGTATCACTCGTTCTGTCGAAAAAGGTATGCGCGCTGATTTACCAGATGAAGCCAAAAGGGCTAAGCTCAATCTTAATAAGATACCTAAAGACGAATACGGCGGACTTATTAAGGACTTAACATCTCAGATGGATCTTGCAGCCGCTAATTTGCAATTCGAAACTGCCGCCGAACTGCGTGACATTATTGCTGATATTAAAGCCAAACTATAGGTACACGTGATTAGGGATTTGAGATTAGAGATTTGCGATGCTCCGCAATTCACCAATCACAAATCTCAAATCCACTGAATAGTGATTACTTCTTTTGTGTGCTTCTAGCAGGGGTGATATACTAATTTCAAATGGCAAAACTAACTCGGGAAGATGTATTGAAATTGGCTCGCCTCGCAAGGCTTGATTTGACTGATGCTGAGGTCCAAGAATATACCGAGGAGTTATCAGAAATACTGCAATACGTTGAAATGCTTCAAGAAGTTAATGTCGATGGTTTACTTCCGACCAACCAAGTTACAGGACTGACGGATGTAATGCGCAAGGACGAGATTAAGGATTATGGCTATAAACCGGAAGATTTATTGAAGAATGTCCCGTCTACAGAAGGCAGTCAAATCAAAGTCAAAAGGATGATAGCCTGATGAGCCAGTGGAAATCTATCGCCCAAATCTCTGAAGATGTAAATTCAGGCAAGGTTACGGCGTTGTCGATGGTTGAACAATCGCTTAAATCGATAGATGATAATAAGCAGTTTAATGCGATTATTGTCGGTTTATCTGATAATGCTCGCGCCCGTGCTTCAGTAATAGATGCCAAAATTGCAGCAGGTGAAAAGGCCGGCAAATTAGCTGGCGTGCCCTTTATTGCCAAGGATAACTTCTTAGTTTTTGGAGCTGATACAACGGCTGCAAGTAATATTCTTAAAGGATTCGTTGCCCCTTATCAAGCTACTGTCATTGAAAAGCTAGAAGCCGAAGGCGCAATCTGTGTTGCCAAGGCTAACCTAGATGCTTTTGCCCATGGATCATCTACCGAGAATAGTGATTTTTTCACGACATTGCACCCCACCGATAAGACACGTGTACCTGGTGGCAGTTCGGGCGGTTCAGCGGCATCTGTTGCTCTAGATATGGCGCCTTTCGCTTTGGGCAGCGATACTGGAGGCTCAATCCGTCTACCAGCCGCATATACCGGTATAGTAGGCTACAAGCCAACCTACGGCCTCGTTAGCCGTTCAGGAGTGGTAGCAATGGCCAGCAGCACTGATGTTATTGGGCCCTTAACACGAACAGTTGAAGATACTGCACTAGTGCTTGATGTAATTTCTGGCCGAGATGAGCTTGATGGCACTACCATCGAACGCGATAACACTAGCTATACTGACCTAAATCTTGATCTTAAAGGCAAGAAAATCGGTCTTATAAAAGAGTATATGGGCGATGGTTTGCAAGCAGGAGTCCGAACTCAAATCGATCTAGCGATATCTAAAATCAAAGCCGCTGGCGCCGAAGTTTCAGAGATTAGCTTACCAAGCCTACCAACCGCCTTAGCCGTTTATTACATTATCTGTCCAGCCGAAGTTAGCAGTAATCTCGGTCGTTACGATGGCCAGCGATTTGGCTATTCTTTTAAAGGAGCCAAAAATCTGGACGAAAGCTATGGCAAATCCCGTTCAAATGGTTTTGGTAAGGAAGCAAAGCGTCGTATTATGATCGGCACGTATGTTTTAAGTAGCGGTTACTACGACGCTTATTACAAAAAGGCTCAAACTGTCAGAACTAAACTTATTAATGAATTTGCCGAAGCTTTCAAAACTGTCGACTTCCTAATCGGACCGACAGCGCCAAATGTAGCATTTAAGATTGGCGAAAACATTGCCGATCCTCTTCAGATGTACTTGACTGATATTTTGACTGTAGCCGCCAATCTTGTCGGTAATCCATCTATCAGTATTCCGGCTGGCTTAAGTGAGAATCTACCAGTCGGACTGCAGTTAATGGCACCACAAAAGGCTGATAGGCAATTATTGGCTCTTGCCAAGCAGGTTGAGGGCTTAGGTCTATGAAATATTTAGATTATTTCCGTAATATGGATAATTCCAATATAAGGTATGTATTCATAATTTCTGTAGTATTGATTGTTATATTGTCATTGTTATTTACTTCAATTCGACGACTGAATTCTAGAAAACTTAAGAACGATAAAATATTGCAGCGCTGGATTAAACTTCAAAAGAATTGCGCCACTCGTAAAACTTGGCCTAATGCGATTATAGAGGCAGATGAACTTCTTGATGACGTCTTGAAATGCAAAGGCTACAAGGGCAAAACTACTGGCGAACGATTAGTCGCTGCACAGCACGATATAAGCAGTAATGACGGCGTTTGGTTTGGTCACAAACTAAGTAAAGAAATTGGCAATAAAGATGTCCGCACCATCAAGAAACAGGATGTTCTAGACGCACTAGCAGGCATCAGGCAAGCTCTTAAAGACTTAGGAGCACTTGAGCCATGATTAGTCCTGAAACACGAGCTAAATACACTGTAACTATTGGTATAGAGTGCCATGTTCAGCTTAAGACTGCGACTAAGCTTTTTGCTGCCGTTGGCAATGATGCGCGCGATGCCGCACCTAATACTCTAGTCAGTCATATTTGTTTTGGTCTGCCTGGCGCATTGCCTGTACTAAATGAAGAGGCTGTTCACCTTGCTACTCGGGCTGCTTTTGCACTTGGCACGGAACCTCAACGTTTCAGTAAATTCGATCGCAAACATTACTTCTACCCAGATTTACCTAAAGGATATCAAATTAGCCAGTTCGATGAACCGATTATCGGCAAAGGCTCATTAAAGATTAATGTCGACGGCGCTCCAAAAACTATCGGAATTACTCGAGCTCACTTAGAAGAAGACGCCGGCAAAAGTACTCACCCTGCAGGCAAGGACTACAGCTTAGTCGATTTGAACCGCGCCGGCACACCGCTTCTTGAAATCGTAAGCGAACCAGACATGCACACTGCCGCTGAGGCCAAGGCTTACGCCCGAGAGCTCTACTTACGAATGAAATATGCTGATGTATCTGATGCTAATCTCTATTACGGCAATATGCGCTTTGACGTCAATGTCAGCGTCAGTACAACTGATCAATTAGGAACTCGAAGTGAAACCAAGAACCTAAACAGTTTCCGAATCGTTGAAAAGGCTGTTGAATATGAAACTGAGCGCCAGATTGAAGTTCTAGAAAAAGGCGAAAAAGTGGTTCAAGAGACTCGCGGCTGGGATGATGCTAAGCAGCGCACATTCTCTCAAAGAAACAAGGAAAATGCCGACGATTATCGCTACATGCCTGATCCAGATCTCCCACCTATCGTATTAACTGAAGAATATATTGCCAAAATCAAATCTGAGATGCCTGAATTACCTGATAATTATCGCCATAAATTCGAATCTATCGATATTGACTCTAAAGTAATTGAAGATATCGTGGCTGTTCCAGAAACTGCGAAACTTGTATCAAGAATCTTGGCTTCGAGTAATGCTGAACATGCTCGTCGCATAGCTTTTTGGATGATGTTAGCTACTGAGGATCAAGATACTGTCGAAGGCGCTTCAGAAAATATCGTCACATTCGAAGACGATAAGTTTATAAAGCTATCGCAGTTAGTATCTGACAATAAGCTTAGCTCCACGGCCGCTAAAGAAGTCTTATTTGAAATGCTTAAGAATGGCGGCGAACCAGAAGAGATCGCGAATTCTAAGAACTTGATTCAGGTATCCGATGAGGGGGAGATAGCTAAGATTGTCGCTCAAGTTCTTGAGCAAAACGCATCAGCCGCTGAAGATGTTAAAAATGGCGAGATGAAAGCCATAGGTTTCTTAGTCGGACAGGTCATGAAACTTAGCCAGGGTAAGGCTAATCCAGCCCTTGCTCAAGATTTAATCAAGAAGCAGTTGGGTGCTTAGAATGCCTAAAGTACGAAAAGCCGTTATTGCAGCCGCCGGATTTGGAACTAGATTCTTGCCTCAAACCAAGGCCATGCCCAAAGAAATGCTGCCGCTTGTCGATAAACCGATTATTCAACATATTGTCGAAGAATTGGTCGCTGCTGGCATTGAAGACATTGTGATAGTAACGGGTTATCACAAACGTTCTATTGAAGACCATTTTGATCATACCAGTACAGATTTGAAGTTAAGTTTAGAAAAGTCCGGAAAGAATGAAATCCTGAAAGAAGTAAAGAAAATATCTGGCCTAGCTAACTTCGCCTACATTAGACAAAAAGGGCCTTATGGTACTGGAACACCAATTCTCAACGCGGCGCATTTAATCGGCGATGAACCATTCATTTATACTTTCGCTGATGACTTCGTCGTGTCTACTCCGCCTAGGTTCCAGCAATTACTCGATGTCCGTGAAGCGAACGGAGGATCGGTTATAAGTTGCGTCAAACGTTCTGAAGATGAAGACTTCAAACGCTATGGATATGTATCTGGCAACGAAATATCACCAGGCGTAATTGATATCATTACTGCCGTTGAAAAACCTGGTAGCCGTGAGAATTCACCGTCTGACCTCGCATCTGTCAGTGGTTACTTATTTGAACCAGCTATATTCGACTATTTAGGCAAACTACTAAAGAAACACGATGGAAAAAAAGAGTTCCAGATGCAAGATGCAATGCAAGCCATGATAACCGACGGTCACCATGTCTATGGCTGCGATATCCAGAATGGTAAATATTATGATACCGGCAATCCTACAGAATATCTTAAAACCGTTTTCGACTTCGCTTTAGCACGAGAGGATATTGGTCCAGAACTGAGCACTTACTTGCGTAACAAATTACAGTAGTGTTAGTCTAAGAGTATGAATTACTTACAACTTACAAGCACCGACTCAACTCTACTGATCGTATTAACAGTTTTATTAAGCGTATTTTTCTTACTAAGTATAGTAGCAATATTCTTCTTTGTCAGAATTTTAGCTTCTATTAATCGAGTAGTAGCCAAGGCTGAAAGCGTCGTCGACTCAGTCGAAGCTGCAGCTGATGTACTTAAAGACGTTGGCGGTAAACTTTCTCTTATTAAGCTGGTTAAAAATGTTTTAGATTTAGCGCAACGTAAAACTAAGGAGTAATATGGGAAAATCAAACGGTAGTAAGCTAGCACTCGGAACAATTATTGCAGGAGCAGTCGGGTTTATTGCAGGCATATTAACAGCTCCAAAAAGCGGTAAAGAAACTCGCAAGGACATTAAAACTACTGTCGATGCCGGCTGGTCTGAAGCTGAGAAAGAACTTAAGAAGCTACACACCGAGTTAGCTACAAAACTCGAAGAAGCCAAGGCACTAAGTCTCAAAGTAACCGGTAAAGCAAAAGAAGAAGTAGATTCAAGTCTTAATATGGCTCGAGATGCCAAAGAAAAGGTCCGTGAAATGCTCAGTGCTATCCACGAAGGTGATGCTGAAGATGCCGATTTGCAACACGCTATCAAGCAAGCAAATTCAGCTCTCAGTCACGTTAAAAATTATCTTAAAAAGTAAATTTTAGAATAATTAATAAGACAGGCAGTCATATAGGCTGCCTGTTTATTTTTTACATTGCTTTTTATGCCCAATATGGTCTGCTCCTGGGTTATAATTTGTACAGTAATAAGTGGTTTAGAGGGTATTTTGGCAACTACAACAAAAACACAATTAGTGGTTGGTGATTATGTTCATCTTCACAACCACACTCAATATAGTTTGCTAGACGGTCTGACCAAGGTTCCGGCTTTGATAGATTATGTCAAAAAAAACGGTATGTCAGCTATCGCTATGACCGATCACGGCAATATGAGCGGCGCCATCGAATTCTACACTGAAGCTAAGGATAGTGGCGTTAAGCCAATTATTGGCATCGAAACATATATTGCCGCTCGTAAGCATACAGATAAAGAACCAGGCAAAGATAAGCTTAATTATCACTTGATCCTACTGGCTATGAATCAAGTCGGTTACAAAAATCTAATGAAACTTAGTACCATCGCCAATTTAGATGGTTTCTATTACCGAGCACGCATAGATCACGATCTACTAGAACAATATAATGAAGGCTTGATCGTACTTAGTGGTTGTATTGGTGGTGAGATCGGCGACCAACTTAGACAAGGACAGTATGAAGCAGCCAAAAAAACAGCCAAGTGGTACAAAAAAGTTTTTGGTGATAGATATTATTTCGAAGTTCAAGATCATGGTCACGCTGATCACCCAGGTCACTGGGCTGAACAGGGGCTAGTTAATAAGCAGATTTTGAAACTTGGAGCAGAACTAGATATACCATGTGTAGTTACTTGTGACGCACATTATCTTAAACACGAAGATCAAGAAGCTCATGAGATTTTGCTATGTGTTCAAACCGGATCATTCCTTAGCGACGAAAAGCGGATGAGTCTTAAGAATTTCGAACTACATGTTACAAAGCCTCAAGAAATTATCGGTAGATGGGGCATAGATAATCCAGAAGTTGTTACTAACACCAGGCTAGTTGCAGAACGCTGCAATTTAGAGATTGAATTAGGTAAGATCTTAATTCCTAAGTTCACAGTTCCAAAAGGTGAGTCCGAAAAATCATATCTTAATGAATTGGTCTGGCAAGGCCTGGCCTGGCGGTACGGCAACGTTGAACTAGATAAAAGTAAGTCACTAGACGAGAATTCAGCCAAAAAAGTATTATCCAAAGAAATAATTGCCAGAGCCGAATATGAACTAGGAATAATGGATTCCATGAGCTTTAACGGCTACTTCCTAATCGTTC
Source organism: Candidatus Saccharimonadota bacterium (assembly GCA_043787015.1). Lineage (GTDB taxonomy): Bacteria > Patescibacteriota > Saccharimonadia > Saccharimonadales > UBA4665 > JAYVVJ01. The sequence continues at coordinate 12,409 of JAYVVJ010000115.1, forward strand.
AAGACTTCATAAAATGGGGTAAGGACAAGGGAATTATTTTTGGTCCAGGTCGCGGTTCGGCCGCCGGTTCAATCGTTGCGTACGCTTTACGTATTACCGAAATCGAACCATTGAAATATAATCTTATGTTCGAAAGATTTTTGAATCCTAGCCGCGTATCAATGCCCGACATCGATATAGACATCCAGGATACGCGCCGTGATGAAGTTATTCAGTACTGCGTAGAGAAGTATGGTTCGAACCGAGTTGCAAATATAGTTACTTTTGGCCGAATGGCCGCCCGTAATGCGATTCGTGATGTTTCACGCGTTCTTCAAGTGCCGTACGCTGAAGCTGACCGACTATCGAAGATGATACCGCCACCGATTCAAGGTCGTCATACTCCATTATCAAAATCTTTGAAAGAGAATCCTGAACTAAAAGCCGAATATGAATCTAACGAGACTGCTAAGCGCGTATTCGATCTGGCCGTACAGATGGAAGGCACGATTCGAAGCCACGGCGTTCATGCTGCCGGTGTGGTTATCGCGCCTGAAGACATCGTTAACTACACGCCTCTTGAAATGGCTCAAAAAGGTGTCGTGGCAACCCAATACTCCATGGGTCCGATAGAAGAACTCGGCCTACTCAAAATGGACTTCTTGGGCCTGAGTAACCTGACGATACTAAATAACACGCTTAGAATTGTTAAAAAAGTTTACAAAACAGTTATTGACCTCAGTGAAATTCCTAATGAAGATGAGGTAACATTCAAACTCTTGCAAAATGCCGATACGACTGGTGTATTCCAGTTAGAGTCAGCCGGCATGAAACGCTATCTTAAGGAGTTAAAACCAACCTTATTTGAGGATATTATCGCTATGGGTGCTCTTTATCGTCCTGGACCTATGTCAGAAATTCCGCGCTTTATTGAAGGTAAAAATAATGCGAAATCAATTACCTATCTGCATGAATCACTCGAACCCATTCTTAAAGATACGTACGGCGTCATGGTTTACCAAGAGCAAATCATCAAACTCCTTCAATTAGTGGCTGGCTATACGCCTGGCGAGGCCGATTTAGTGCGTAAAGCGATAGGTAAAAAGAAGCGTGACATCATGGAAGCCGAAGAACCTAAGTTTATCGAAGGCTGTATCAAACAGGGCTTAACGAGACAGGACGCACAGAGACTTTGGGCTCAGATTCAACCTTTCGCTGACTACTCATTCAATAAAGCTCATGCTACCTGCTACGCTCAGATATCTTATTGGACTGCGTATCTTAAAGCACATTATCCTGATGCTTTCATGGCTGCGCTTATGACTAGTGATTATGACGACACTGATCGATTGGCAATTGAAATTAGCGAGTGTCAGCACATGGGTATCACCGTCATGCCACCAGACGTAAATGAATCTTTCCTCGAATTCGCCATCGTGCCTGATTCCAAAGCCATAAGATTCGGCATGTTGGCCGTCAAAAATGTTGGTACAAATGCTGTAGAAGAAATCCTAAGGGCTAGGGAAGCTGGCCAATTTACTTCGCTGGAAGATTTTCTATGCCGAGTAGATTATCATGTCGTCAATCGTAAGGCCATGGAAAGTTTAATAAAGTCCGGCGGATTTGATCGTTACGGTGACCGTAGTACCTTACTGCATAATTTAGATTTAATTCTTGCATTCGCGGCTCGATCACAGAAGCAGGCCAATAGCGGTCAGACAGATCTATTCGGAGAAGCTAGTAGCGAAATCATCGACAAGCCAAAGTTAGAGCTCGTTGCCCCAACTGCCGTACCTAATCAACGCGAGCGATTATTATGGGAAAGAGAACTACTAGGGCTATATCTTAGCCAGCACCCACTAGAGATGTTTAAAACATTTCTTGAAGAGCAAACAGTCGGCATTAATACGCTCAAAACTGAACATGACAACAAGGCAGTAACAATAGCCGGTGCGATTAACGAAATACGCGAAATTACTACTAAAAATGGTCAGAAGATGGCCTTCGTTAAGGTTGCCGATTTAACAGGTGAGATTGAGGTTGTGCTATTCCCGTCTTCTTATCAACAAACTATCGGGCTTTGGGAGCGAGATAAGGTGGTTCTAATTCGCGGCAAGGTCAATGCCAGAGATAAGGACGGAAATGCTTCTACTGATGTCAAGGTAATGGTTGATGACGCCCGCGAAGTGACTCCTGAGCAAGCATCGGCCTATCAATCGACTGGTCGCAAACCTAAAACCCCTAAACCAACTAAGGCCAAAGTAGCCATTATCAAACTTCCAGCTAAAAAAAATGAAACTCCAGAACGAGTTTACGTGCGATTGCCAGATAGCAGCGACCAAAAAGTATTAATATCACTCAAAAAAACTATAGATGAAAACGCAGGTGATACTGAGGTAGTCCTAGTACTAGCAGGAAAGTCCGAGAAACAAGCCATTAAGCTACCAGGCGGTATCAATATGGGTGGCGAAGGCGTCAGTCTGCTTAAAGAATTAGTCGGTGCTGAAAATATAAAGATTCAGTAACTACTGGATTATTCCACTACTTCGAGTTAAAACGAAACCAACAACAAATACTAGTGTTACAGCAATATCTACGTACGCGTGACGAGCAATAAAAACTTCGCCTTTGCGGACAATTTTGTGAATTCTAATGCTATGTCGGATGACAAAAATAGCCAAAGCTGCACCAGTAAATAAGGAAAGTACGATTGCGCTCCAAGTGGCTTGTCCTCCGGTCAATAACTGGATTCTCGATACATCAGTGCCTGAAAATCCTTGTATTATTGCAGCGTTGGAGCTAACTCCTGCAACTCCTCCAGTAGGTTGAGCATATGCAGCAACAATAATAATCTCTGGTCCTTTGCCTTGGAAATTAGGTGAACTTGCTATTCCGAAACCGACATT
>JAYVVJ010000116.1:0-2839 GCA_043787015.1 Candidatus Saccharimonadota bacterium
TAAAAGGAGTAAATATGAGCCGATTTGATCAAGCTAAGATGCTAATGCGCGTTAAGAAAATTCAGAAAGAATTGCAGAACCTTGTAATATCTATAGAAAAAGGCGACGGAGCAGTAAAAGTTGAAATTACTGGTGAGCAAAAATTGAAGCGAGTTCGCATCGATCCGGAGTATGTTGATTTAGAAGATATTGGTCAATTAGAGCGCTGGATTGAAGATGCAGTAAAAGAAGCAATCGCTGAAAGTCAGAAGATAGCTGCTGAAAAAATGCAACCTATGATGGGTGCCTTGAGCGAACTTGGTCTGTAGTTTACCGTGTCACAGATATTACCACCAGTATTAGTTGATCTAATTGAAGCGTTCGGATCTTTACCTGGAGTTGGTCCAAGGACTGCCGAAAGGTATGCTTACTATCTAATTCGACATGGTAATAATATTCCAGATAAACTAGCAGCATCGCTCAAATCTATTAATGGCGGTATAGGCTACTGTCAGAAGACTTTTGCGCTTGTAGCGGCTGGACAAGAACTATCTGATTTATACACCGATCCTAAGCGAGATAAGAAGCTAGTAGCAGTAGTAGCCGAACCATTTGATATCGTAGCACTAGAAAAAACTAATCAATTCAACGGAACATACCACGTACTAGGCGGATTAGTATCACCAATCGATGATATTGGACCCCAACAATTACATATCAAAGAACTAGTTAAACGAATTGATGACGACAAGGTTGAAGAAATAATTCTTGCTACGAATGCTAGTGTTGAGGGAGAATCGACGGCATTATACATTCAACAACAGATAGGAGATCGTGAAGTTAAGATTTCTAGACTAGCCCGCGGATTGTCTGTAGGAGTCGATCTAGAGTACGCAGACCAGATAACCTTAGGTCGAGCACTGGAAGGCCGTCAAACGCTTTAATTAACGGCTGTAGGCATAAGCAGTTACAATACATACATGTACGAACAAATCACCCAAATCAAAAAAATAATCGATAGCTCACATACTATCGTCATAGTTCAGGCTGATAATCCGGACAGCGACAGCTTAGGTAGCGCTTTAGCCTTAGAGCAAATCTTAGGCGAAATGGGCAAAGAACCTTATATGTATTGCGCTGTTGATGTACCAGGCTACTTAAGATATCTCGATGGTTGGGATCGAGTTAATACTGATTTACCGACCAAGTTTGATGCCAGTATTATTGTCGATGCATCCACCATGACGTTGCTAGAAAAATTAGTCATGAGCGGACAAAAAGGCTGGATGGCAACTAAACCATGTATCGTGTTAGACCACCATGCCAAGGTTGATAATCCTGTCGATTTTGCGACAGTTACTCTAAATGATCCAAACCGTGCTTCTACGGGAGAACTACTCTACATTATAGCCAAGGAACTGAACTGGACTTTACCACTAAGGGCCTGCGAATTAATCATGACAACCATACTTGGCGATACGCAAGGTCTTACAAACCAGCTTGCGTCGTCAGAAACTTATAGAATTATGGCCGAACTAGTCGATAGGGGAGTTGATCGACCTAAAATTGAAGAACTACGCCGAGAATTAAGTAAAATGCCGAAAGAGATCTACAAATATAAGGCTGCGATGATTGATCATTCAGAATTCACGCATAATGACACTATCGTAAGTGTTACAGTGCCTCAAGCAGAAATCAATCGATACAGTCCTCTCTATAACCCCGGTCCACTTATTCAGAATGATATTCTTCAAACGCTTGGAGTTAAAGTTGCGATAGTTTTCAAAACTTATGATGATGGTAAGGTAACTGCGGCTATTAGGTGTAATCCAAACTATGGCATTGCAGCGGATTTAGCTGAACATTTTGGCGGAGGAGGGCATACTTATGCTAGCGGCTTTAAAGTGCATTCAAGTAAGAAATTTATTGATATTAAAAGCGAGTGTCTAGCGCTTGCTGGAGAATTACTTGCTAAACTAGAATCAAACAATAATCATGAAACTATACAACACTCTAACTAAACAAGTTGAAGATATATCACCGATTGCTGCCCCTGTGGTTACGATCTATACATGTGGTCCAACAGTTTATGATTATCCACATATTGGTAATTGGTTCACATTCATAAGATACGATTTGCTTGTTCGCAGTCTCAAAGCTAATAATTATCAGCCGAAATGGGTTATGAATATCACTGATGTTGGTCATCTAGTAAGTGATGCCGACGACGGTGAAGACAAACTGGAAAAGGGAGCTAAACGCGACGGCAAGACAGCCTGGGATGTAGCAAAGTTTTATGGCGATTATTTTACTAGCGGGCTGACAAGACTTAATTTTGTTATTCCTAACTTCTTACCAAAAGCTACTGATCATATTCAAGAACAGATTGAATTGATTAAAAACCTAGAAGCTAAAGGTTTTACTTACCTAATTAACGATGGCGTATACTTTGACACTTCAAAGTTTCCTAAATACGCCTATTTCGCACAGCTCGACCTAGACGAACAAAAGGCCGGTGCTAGAGTCGAATACAACCCAGAAAAACGAAATTCTACTGACTTTGCTTTATGGAAATTATCACCGAGTGGTATTCGTCGTGATATGGAATGGGAAAGCCCTTGGGGCGAAGGTTTCCCGGGTTGGCATATAGAATGTTCGGCTATGAGCATGAAATATCTAGGCAATACTATTGATATTCATTCTGGCGGTATAGACCATATTCCTGTTCATCACACAAATGAAATCGCTCAGTCTGAGGCAGTTACAGGACAAGTATTTGCCAATCTTTGGATGCACACCAATCACATCATGGTAAATGATGAAAAAATCTCTAAAAGCCTAGGTAACAGCATTACTCTCG
>JAYVVJ010000117.1:0-2828 GCA_043787015.1 Candidatus Saccharimonadota bacterium
CCCAGCGAGTCGTACTGGCCAGCGCCCTCGTCGAGCATGCCCATCGTAAAGCTGGACGTGCCCAGCTTGCCGCCCCCGCCCGCCGTGAGCGTATCGGCCTTGTAACCGCCGTCGAGCAGCAGGTTGAACTGCATAGAACCTTTTCGAATCTGGGCTAGTGTAATTAAATCTGATGAAAAAGCTGTTGTTTCATTGATTGATTGCCCCAAAACTTCCTTCATTTTATTATATACAAATTTTAAGAAACTATACTCTGATTTTTCTATATTAAGTTTTGGACTTACATCTGCAATACTTTTGAAATCAAGTTTGAACTTGATGATGAACTAGGAAAGAAGAATTAAGGAAAAGATGTAATCGATTAAAGAACTGTTGATTCGTACTGGAATATTATGGGATGTGCTCACCTGATCAATATCTATTCCGGCTTTGGTAATTATAGAATCATTTGCAAATGAACCGCAGTCTGTAATCCGAAAAGAAGCATCCATGAGTATGTTGGCGGAAATTGCCCCTAGCGAAGAACGGTCGTCACATTTTGATTTCAGTGCCAAGTATCCATTTACGAAGTCCTCTGGCGAAATATGTTCTGAAAAAGCGTCATCAACGAAAGATATAGCTTCTTCACGAAGATTTGTCATTGAATTGTTGTTAGACTTGGTTGCCTGTACATCAGCGTAAATTGTAGTCGCTCCTTTACATAGGTTCTTCAATTTTTTACCAGATGAAGACGATGACGAAGATGGCTTTAGATCTGATACCTCGAGTAGTGAATTTGCCGTACCTTCAGATATGAGGGTGGTACGTTTTCTTTTGAGGAACTTATTTGTTTCGAAAGCTTGAATGAATCCAATATCGCTTATACCACTATTCCAGAGACAAATATTCTGAAAATCAGACTGCTTGGTTTCTGATCTTACGATAAGTATTGTCGCTGAAAGTGCATTGAAGGAAAGATAGTCTGAGACCTTAATTAACGTGGAAGAAGCGTTGCTGCGTATTCGCCTATTTAATTTGCTTTTAAATGATTTGGACTCCTTTCTAACTTCTATCAGTTGCATTGTCGACGATGAAACAAATCGGATTTCCACTGTTGGTTCCACTGCTGAAGGTTGGTTATCCAGTGTTGAAGGTTTGATTTCCAATGTTGAAGGTAGAAGCACCACGATAAACCCATTCGACAACTTTGATTGATAGGTTCCAAAGAGAATATAAGCGACTCCAAAAGAGGAATCATCAATGACATCCTTATTAATCAGGGTCAATAATGAAGATTCGTCCAGAGACAAAGAGTGTAGATCAAAAACGTTTTTGTCGACTTTATTCTTGATGGGAAACATCTGTGTCACAATGTGCTTGACGGCGAGGTCAACAAACTTTTCTGGGCCCAATTTGACATTCGAGAGGATATCCGCCATATCAAGAATTGAGTTGCAAGGTCACAGAGAAGCGGTAGTTATGAGTTCTATCGAGGATATCCATACCCGCATAGTATCAAAATACCATTCACCACAGCTTTTCTCGGAGACTGTGTGGCTGTGCAATCCATTGTCCATTGTAGACATCATTGAATACCGTCGAGTCCTCTATTTTTTATCGACAAATGATATACCTTTAACCGTGTATTCCGGCTATATTGTACTAAATACTAAATACGATTTATTTCATGATTTGTACTCTGTTTTCCTGCGTAGGCCCATAGGCATTTTTTTTTTTTATATATAGGCAAATAGGCAAGACCCAGAAACTTTTGCCTATATAGGCAACATAGGCAACAGTACGTGCGTACGTGCAGTACTTACATAGGCAACAGTACGTACGTGTACTTACAACCACTGTACGTACGCACAGACGACACGTACGGTCCTCAGTACTTACTACTTGCCGTGGGCTGTGAGCTACTGTCTCGATGGGAGCTTCATCACATATTACTTATCTCCATTGTCGGCAGAGATTTCGGAAAGTATTCGGGCCTATTATAGGCCTAATATAGATCTATTATAGACCTAATATATCATATTGCCTATGTTTCTTTATTTGGGAATATATAGGCAAATAGGCACAAAAACGCCTCTACCTATATATTTGCCTATGGCCTATGGGCCTACGCAGCAGTATTTGGCTTCAGTTGTTTGAATTTTAAAGTTTTGTTATCATAATACACTATTTATTCATCTTATTGTAGTAAATTTCTAAGAGGTTGCATCAATGTCAGATACTAAGAGGTTATTGATATATATTCCAGTTTCATATATATCTTCATCATACAAAAAATGAGATGAATATTGCTCGCAAAAAAGTTAATAGGAGATAATGAGTGTTTTCTAGCCTAACGTCAGCCGTTAGTACCGGAACCATTTTATCTCATACTGTAAAATGTAAAATTACCCACATACCTTCTACCGTATGTGTGTCTGTCCTCTGTCATCTTTTAATGTGACGACAAACCATATATACCTCGTTGACGACCATCTATGTGCAGCTACAAGAGGAAAATCTGCTTGGCAGAACTGCACGAGACGTGTGGCGGGACTGTAACGAAGTTCTGCTTGGAACATTACCGTTCTTATAATGTGATTTTGAAACGCAAGGCTGGAAAACAGCCGAAACGGACGGACGAAGAGAGACTCGCATTAAATACCATGAGAGTTCAGGCGCATGCTAGTGAATGGCGAAATGTCTACCAATGCCAAGATCCCATCGTGAAACGTATTGCCACGGCTTTACTGTCTTTCCGAGATAGCAGGAGTCCATCCAAGTATACGATAATTGAAAATGTTCTTAATTGTTTCACTCCTTCAAGCCTAACATATGGCGGCGAAGCAGAG